>NZ_JAFRFW010000464.1:0-3974 GCF_017434145.1 Saccharopolyspora sp.
AGCGCATCCCCCGCCAGCAGCGCGGAGGGCCGGCCGAACACGGTCCAAGCGGTGGGCCGGTGCCGCCGGGAGGTGTCGTCGTCCATCAAGTCGTCGTGCAGCAGCGAGAAGTTGTGCACGAGTTCGATGGCCGCGCCCGCGCGCGTCGGCCAGTGCCCGGGGCCGCCGATGGCCTGCGCGGACAGCAGCACCAGCGCCGGGCGAAGCGCCTTGCCGGTGCGCCCGTCCGGAGAACCGTCGGCGTGCACCCAGCCGAGGTGGTATTCGCAGACCCGCCGGGTGTGCTCGTCGAGCCTGCCGACCGCGGCCCGCAGCTGCGGTTCGACCTGCTGGCGCGAGGTGCTCAGCACGCTGGGTGTCGCCGTGGTCATCGGGTCACCTCCAAGCCCGCCGGGCGGGCTTCGTCGAACGTCGCCCGCACCACTCGCGCGGCCTGATCCCCGCTGCGCACAGCGCCTTCCAGGGTGTCGGGCAGGCCGGTGGCGGTCCACGCGCCCGCCAGCACCAGCCCGGGCAGCCCGGTGTCGGCGCCGGGTCGCAGATCGCGGGTCCCGGGCGCTTGCGCGAAGGTCGCGCGCGGTTCGCGGGTGACGAAGAAGTCCTGGACCTCGGCCCGCCGCGCGCGGGGAAGCAGGTCGCGCAGCGCCGGCAGGAACAGCGCGCGCAGCTCGCCGGTGCGCTGCTCGACGTACTCGTGCGCGGCCGACAGGGAGATCGCCAGGTACTGGCCGCGGCGCACGCCGGCCGCGGAGGTGCGGTCGAACAGCCATTGCACCGGCGAGCCGAGGACCGCCGCGAACGGTTCGGCCAGCACCGGCCGGTCGTAGCGCACGTGCACGTTCACGATCGGCGCTGCCGACAGCCCGGACCAGGCCGCCGCCGCGGGCAAGAGCCGGGCGGACAGGAGTGCGCCGGCGTGCTGGTGCGGGACGGCGACGATCACGGAGTCGGCGCGCAGCACTTCCTCGCCTCCGCGCCCGCGCACCGGGACCCGCCAGCCCGTCTCGCCCGATTCGTCTCGCAGCACGCTGTTCGCCTTGGTGCGCAGGAGAACCCGCACTCCTGCGGACGCCAGCTCGCGGTGCGCGGCGCCGTCGTGCAGCTCTGCCAGCGGCCGCAGCGGTACGCCGATGTCGCCGCTGTCCGCGGCGTCGAGCAGGCCGGTGCGGAACACCGTCGCGGCCAGCGCGAGCGAGGACTCGTCCGGCGCGGCGTTGAGCGCGGCAACCGACAGGAGTGCCCAGAGCGCGTCCACGGCCCGCGCCGACTCGCCGCACTCCCGCAACCAGTCGCCGAAGCTGATCCGGTCGAGCGCCGGATCCTCCGGGTCGAGCTCCCGCATCCGCATCCCGGTGCGCGCGGCGTTCACCCGCTGCCGCAACGTCAAAGCGGGATGCCCGAGCAACGCCGGAGCCAGGTGCGCCGGTGCGGGCAGGTCCCAGCGCCGCAGCACCGAGCAGGCCCGGAACGGCTCGAGCACCGGCACCCGGAAGCGAGGCTGCACCCGCACCTTGTCCAGCACGCCGAGCCTGCGCAGCAGCGCGGCGTACGCGCTGTAGCAGCGCAGGAAGACGTGCTGCCCGGTGTCGACGTCCAAGTCTCCGCGCTGGAACGAACTCGCGGCGCCACCGAGCCGCGCTCGCGTCTCCACCAGCGTCACCTCGTACCCGCTGTCGGCGCACCGCAGCGCGGCGGTGATCCCGGCGAGACCGCCCCCGACCACCAGCACGTGCCGGCTCACGGCGCCATCCCCGCCATCGAGCGGGCCGCCACGCCCGCCTTCTGCCAGCTCGTCAGCGAAGTCCGCTGCTGCATGGCCCGCAGCGGCGCCGCGGCGATCGCTTGCAGGACCTCGTGGTAGATCCCGGCCATCGACGCGCAGCAGGCGCGGCTGCGGCGGTCGAGCATCGGCAGCAGCGCGAAGCCCTGCCGGTACCACTGCTCGGCGCGCTGCACCTCGAACCGCACCAGCCGCGCGAGCCCGTCCTGCTCGTGCAGCAGCAGCCCGGGCGTGTGCGGCTCCAGCCGGACCCCGAACCGCTCGAGGTCCTCGTCCGGCAAGTACACGCGGCCTTCCACGTGGTCTTCGCGGACGTCCCGGAGGATGTTGGTCAGTTGCAGCGCCACGCCGAGCGCGTCCGCGCGGCGTTCCGCCACGGCCCGGTCCTGGGTGCCGAACACGCCCAGCGAGAGGCGGCCGATCGAACCGGCGACGCAGCGGCAGTAGTGCAGCAGCTCCGCGAACGTCCGGTACCGGGTGCCGAGCACGTCGGCCTCGCAACCGTCGATCAGTTCGTCGAAGGCGTGCATCGGTAGCGCCGACCGCGACGCCGCGTCCGCCAGCGCCACCAGCACCGGATCCGCCGACCGGGTGCTGGCCGCGTGCAGGTCCGAGCGGGCCTGGCCGAGCAGCCGGAGCTTGTCGTTCATCGGAAGTCCGCCGTCGCCGATGTCGTCGACGCGCCGGGCGAACGCGTACACCGCCGAGAGCGCCCGCCGTTTCGGGCCGGGCAGCAGCCGGATCCCGTAGGAGAAGTTGCGGGCGCGGGTGCGGGTGATGCGCTCGCACTCGCGGTATGCCTCTTGCACCGACGCGGTCACCAAGCTCCTCCAGTCAGCAGCAGTCGTGCCCATTCCCCCGCGGTGCGCGTCTTCGCCGGGCTCAAGTGCACGGAGATCGGGTCGTAACCGGCGCCGGCGAAGGCTTGCGCGGTCGCGCGCCCGCCCGCGACGTACCCGGCCACGGACAGCCGCGCCAGGCCCGGCAGCCGACCGATCAACGGGGCGCCGGAGTCGAGCAGGCGTTCGGCGCGGGCCACTTGGAACCGGATCAGCCTGCGCCAGCGCAGCGGTGCCGGATACGTGCCGAGTTCGTCGAGGCTGCAGCCGAAGTGCGCCAGGTCCGCCTCCGGCAGGTACACCCGGTCCTGCCGGAGGTCTTCGAGCACGTCTTGGCAGTGTTCGAGGACCTGCAACGCGGTGCACACCCGGTCGGACAGCGACACCAGGTCCGGGCGGGCGCAGCCGAACACGTGCAGCACGGACTCACCGACCGGGTTGGCCGACAGCTCGCAGTACCGCACCAGTTCGGCGAACGTCCGGTAGCGGCGCACGTGCTGGTCCTGGCGGTTCGCTTCGATCAACCTGACGAGGACGTCCTGCGGGATGCCGCATTCCTGCACGGTGGGTGCGAGCGCGCGCAGCAACGGGATCCGCGGGGTGCCGCGGTAGGCGTGCGCGAGGTCGGCTTCGAGGAATTCCAGCAGGCTTTCCCGGTTTCCGGGGGCTTCGTCGCCCGCGTAGTCGACCAGGCGGAAGTAGCCGTACAGCGCCATCAGGTGCCTGCGCAGATCTCTCGGCAGGACGCGGGCGGCGACGGGGAAGTTCTCCCCGGCGGCGCGCGCGAGCACGGCGGCGGCGTCGGGCAGTTGTGCCGAAACGTCCGGCTGCCGCGCCGCCGCGTGCTCGTGGCCATGCCGCCCACGAGCCCGAGAAATGTCCACAATGGCCCCCTCACCCAGCGACACCCATGGGTGACCGACCAGGTCAGCGTAGGTCTGCGCGGTTCGCACCGCAGGTCGGAGCGGCTACTCGACCGAGTGAGCGTCGTAGGGCGGTGCGGCGCAAGCGAATGCCGTCACCGCGTCCACTATGGACATATGAATCCCGTTCCGCAGCATGGGGACGCAAAGCCGAACACCTGGGCGCATTGCCATGTCACGAACGAATAAGTTCCGCGGGCAAAGCCTTACACTGCGGTCGAATTCGCCTCAGCACGATTTATTCCACAATGGACTGTTGTGTTCGGACGAGCGAGCCGGGGCGGCACCCATCGATCGGGAAGCGGCACGGACGCAGGTGCGCTACGAACGCTGGAGCGGGCCGTTACATCGTCACCTTCGGTCGCATCGATCACCTCCGGCCACGTCGGACCAACCGGCCCGGTGACGTCCGCGACGGCGTTGCGTGTCGAA
>NZ_JAFRFW010000465.1:0-4539 GCF_017434145.1 Saccharopolyspora sp.
CCGCGCCCCAGCGGGCGATACCGGTGGCGGCGGCCGCCTCGTCGGCGTGGTCGACCATGAAGGTGTAGAACACCTGCGTCTGCGACACGGTCGCCTCGATCGCCGTGCCGGTCAGCCGCCGGTCCGGGCGGGCTGACGCTTCTGGGCTCCGCAGCCACGCCGCGAAGTCGGTGAAGACCATCCGCAACTGGGCGGGATCGTCGGCGAGGACCGGATCGGTCAGGTGCCCGGTCGCGGTGAGGAACCGCCCCAGGTGCCTGGCCGCCATCCTCGAGCGTTCCACCGCCGAGGACCAGCGCAGTAGCTCGGCGGTGATGGACACCCGCAACCAGAACCGCACCCCTTCGCGCAGCCATACCGGTTCGATGCCGCCCAGGCGTGCGGCCATGTCGTGGCTGGGTTCGTGCTCACGTTGGGGGATCCGCGGATCGACCCGCAGGTCCCAGATGTCGTGCTCCCACCAGCTGCGGTCGGTGCACCGCACCGACAGGTACAGGTGCAGGTGCTCGATCAGGTGCGTGATGCTGCGGCGCGTGTTCAGCGGCGGCAGCCGCTTGTTGCGGGTCTGATATGCGAGCAGGGCGTGACGCAGCAGCATCGAGGAGCTCATGTCGGTGATCGACTCCGGGGCGTGCCCGTGCTCACGGGTGTGGCTCTGGCAGGCCAGGGAGATCGCCTCGCAGCACCAGCGCAGGTAGGCCGGTTCGATCTTGCCGATCTGGTCGGTGGCACACAGCCACACGAACCATGCGACCTCGCGGCCGAACCTCGGCGGGCAGTCCGCCGGGGTGAAGTCCAGCCGCCTGCCGAGGTACCGCGAGTTCTGCCGGAACACCTCCCGGTGCTCTGGTGAGTCGATCTGGTAGATCGGCTCGCGCCATGCTGCCGGGACGAGGGCTGCTTGCGCCTGCCAGGTGAATGCGGTGGCCGCGGCGGCGGACAGTCGCGGGGCCCGCCCGGGTTCAGTCATTGTGCAGCCCTTTCCATCCGGCGACGTAGCTGCGCCATTGCGCGATCGAGCGCATTTCGGCGTCCTCGGTGACCCATCCGTACGTCGACAGGGTGGTCTGCACGTCCGCGTGGCCGAGACGGCGCATCACGACATGAGGCGCGACACCGGAGAGCAGTAACGCGGTGGCGTGGGTGTGCCGTAACCAGTGCGGTGTCCATCCCGGCTGCAGCACCTGCTGCGCCGGGCCTCCATGGCCACCATCGGTGGCATGGCTGTTGCAGCGGCGGGTGACCGACCGGACTGCCGAGTAGACCGTCTCCGGGCGCATCGGCGCGAACCGTGTCCCGTGTGTGAGGTTGACGAACACGAAATGCGTGGTGAAATCAGGCACGTCGAGGTCGGCGCCGTCGTCGATCAGCGCCCACACGTACTCCGAGTAGAGCGCGGCCAGGTCGTCGCCGACGTAGATCCGCCGCGGCCCGGTCTTGCAGCGCACCTCGTGGGGGTGGTCCTGGCGGCCGGCGACTTCGACCCAGGGGGTACCGCCGCCGCCGATGTGGAAGTCGTGATGCCGCAACGACAACGCCTCACCCAGGCGCATGCCGGTCTCAGCCAGGACCGCGAACAGTAGCCGGTTCCGCAGCCCAGTGCCACCGCCGGACCAGCTGGTGCCGTCGTGCGTGGCGCAGGCGTTGAGGATCGCGGCGACCTCCCGGGGCAGCAGCACCGGGGTGGCGGCCCGGTTGGGTTGCCGGACCCGGTAGATCGGGTGATCGGCGCTCTGGTGCGGGCCGACGCCGTCGAGGAACCCGATGTAGCGGGAGCGGCGCCGCCACTGCCCGTGCGAGGTGAACAGCTTCTCGTACGGGCCCAGTAGGTGGTGCGCGTCGGCCTGGAACCGGTAGAAGCTGAGCACCGCGGTCGCCCGTAGCTGCACCGTCGCGGTCGATGAGCCGCCGACGACCTCCGGGCCGATCTGCCGAGTTCCCGGCAGATCCCCGGTCCGCAGGAATGTCAGGAACTGCCCGAACAAGGTGGTGGGGAACTCGTCCCAGCGGTGCCCGCTGTGATCGAGCACCGTCCACCACAACGCCAATCCGGCCGCGTACGCGCGGACCGTGTTTGGTGACGCTGCGCTCGCCGTGAGGAACCGCAGGTACTCGCGGGCCGGCTTGATCGGCCGATCGAGGTCATCGACCACGACGTACGTGCCGGGTCGGTCTGAGTACCGCACCCGCTGTACCTTCGCCACCGCCCCGCACCTCCTCGCCCTGGCTCGCCTGGGGTCAGGCTCGCCGGGAACGCTGCTGGAACCGGCGGAAGTCGATCACATCGGCGGTACCGTCCCCGGCGCCGCGATCGCCGCCCCGCGAACCGGTGGTCGTTTCGACGGCCGGTACGGCCGGTGCCGCAGGCGATGCGCTGGTCGACGGCGCAGGGCGTTGCCCGACCAGGAAGTCCCCGAGAATGTCGCCGGGGAAGATCAGGTCGTAGGTCGACAGAAGCTGAGCGGACGGCACAGCAAAGCCGAGCTCGACCCATTTGCTCAGCAACCGGGGCCGTTCCACGGCGCGGTCATCCCAGCCCGGTTCAGTCCGGCCCCAAGTCCGACCGGTGTCGGGGTTCACCCGCTGGTAGAGCTGCTTCTGCAAGCTGCGGAACCGGTCGTCGTCGAGCATGCCACCGGTGTGCAGGTGCCGCAGCAGTGCGCCGATCGAGATGCCCCACTTCTGCTTGACCGGCACCAGCGACATCAACGACGGTGTCGGTGAGACCTCCTTGCGGATCTGCGCGAGAGGCGCAAGCAACTCGGACGCGAACCGTGAGGCCTGCTCCTCCTTGTCCTCGGTGACGTCACCGCTCCAATGCAAGCTCAGGTGGCCCAGCTCATGTGCGAGCGTCCACCGTGTCCGCTCCCACGACGTCGACTGCCGCACCACGATCAGCGGGCGTGCCTTGAACTCACCAACTCGCGTCGAGTACCCCAGGTGCTTCTCCGACGCGGCTCCACCGTCACCGTCGCGCAGTGTGGCGGCGGCGAGCATCCGCCGCATCACGATCGGCACACCCGCGTGCTCGATGTTGTGGGTGAGGTAGTCGATCGGCTCATCCCAGGCCACACCGAGCGCTTCACGCACCCGCGCCGCCGCTTCCGCGACAGGCGCCGACGGATCGACCATCGGGATCTTCACCGCCGGCAACTGCCACCGCGAGTGCAGCTCGTCGAGAAACTCCCCGACCATCGACGCGAAGTCCGCCAGATACTCCTGCTCAGTCTTCGTTGTCGACTGCGGCGCACGGAACAGCAAGTCCGACGCATGAATTCGCATCGGAGGCTCAGTAGTGAAGAACCGGGGCGGGAACCGCAGAATCGTCGTCAACGCCTCCAGCTCCGCCGTACTGATCTCGCCCGTGATCGACTTCTCCAGACGGGTCAACCGAGCCGCCGACGGCCATCCCAGCTCAGCTGCCAGTGACTTCGCGGTCATCTTCCGCATGATCCGGGCTTGACGCACCCGGCGTCCGTAAACGTTCACCGTCGCCTTCATTGCTCATCCGATTCAACGCTGCAGGTCCCCGCTGCATACCAGTTTCCCCCTGCTGTGACGGCTACGCAGGCGTAGGCGTGGGGTCCGGCGGCTCGTCGTCGCTGCCCGGGCCAGTGACCGGCGTCTCGAAGCTCCCGAAGTTGCCCGTGCTCTTGACGGGCGTTTCGTAGTGCGCGAAGTCGTCCGCCGGAGCGCCGCCGACCGGCTTCGGCCTTTCCTGCCCGTAGAACGGCGACTCCGTCGCCGGCGGGAACTCCACCAGCGCCAAGATCTCCGCACTGGCAGGGTTCTTCAAGCCGCGCACCACGGCCAGGTGAAGCGACTCCAACGTGGTGTTGTCCTTCGTTGACCACAACGCGTAAATGCCGTCGTGAACAGGCTCGGCCTCGTCGTCGCTGTCCTCGGCGGACGAATCGACCAGGCCCCAGTTCGTGAACAGGTTCATCTGTTTCGGCTGCAGACTGCCACTCGCGAGTGCTTTCTCCACCTCCGGCGGGAGTACGACGTCCCGGTCGACCGCCGCCTGCACATGCCTGGACAGGAATTTCCGCAGCCGAAACTCTGTGCCCAGGTTCATGAATACGGTGCCGCCGCCCTGCCCCCGGTTGCACTGCAGATTGATCCCCGGCTTGCCGTTGCGTTCCTTTTTCCAGATGTCGCGCATCATGTGCCGCACATCCGCGCAGAACGTCTCGCCGGACACCTCGGCTGGATCCGCGTGTCGCGCCGACCACATCTTCCCGACCTCGGTGATCGCCGCCGGCAGGTCGAGACGCACCGTCGCCAACGCGGGGCGATGCTGCTCGACGAATTTCTCGAGCGTCTTCTGAAGCTCCGCATGGAGTGCCATAGCGAAATAATTGCACGGAAACCCTCCACTTGCAAGAGGCTCGCTCACTGCCGTTGTTCACGGTAGATCCGACCACTGACATGCAGCTAATGTTACATGTCTAGGACGATAGAAACCAGCTCTGATATGAATGAATTATCGTGTCATGCATCGCAATTACGGATAAGCCTTCCGGACTTCGCTGAAGC
>NZ_JAFRFW010000466.1:0-2859 GCF_017434145.1 Saccharopolyspora sp.
CCTGCGCAACGCGCACGTCGCGCCGGTGTCGCTCGCGGTGGCGCTCGGGCTGCTGTGGTTCACGCCGTCGAAGTGGACGCATTACTTCGGAGCGCTCGCGGGCATCGGAGCCGTCGCGTTGACGGTCTCCGCGGTGCTGCTGGTGGCCGCGCGGAACGAGCTGGTCGGGTTGTTCGGCAGCGTGCTGCTGGTGATCGGCGTCAGCGTCGCGTTCGCCGGCAAGAACGAGTGGTTCCTCTACGGCGATTTCGGTGTGCCGCACGAGGAAACGCCGTTCGCGCCGTTCAACAGCCCGCTGCTGTGGATCGGGCTCGCAGTGGTGCTGCTGATCTTCGGCAGGCGGCATTGGCGCGCCGCGCTTGGCCGAATGCCCGCGTGGCTCGGCGGGCTTGCCGTCGCGACCGGAGTGGCGGTGCTGCTCGCCTCGTTCGTCATCGCCCCCATCCGGCAAAGCGACGGCTACTCCGTCGGCGGGCAGAACATCGATGCCTTGACCGGCGACGACTGCGGCATCGTGGACGAGGTCGTGACCACCACCGACGTGCGCACGCTGGAACCTTCCGGCGGCACCGACGAATCCACCGGGTTCACCGAGCTCGGCGGCTACGCGAAGAACTCGCCGCCGCCGTCGGCGCCCGGTAGCGGCAGCGCCAAGAACCTCTGGGGCAGCCTCGACGGCGGCGCCGCCGGTACCGGTGAACTCACCACGCGCTGGTTCGGCCTGCCCGAGCTGCGGCAGAACCAGGAACTCACCGTCTCGGCGGCCGGTCGCACCGGCGACGGCAACCGGCTGGTGCTGGAGTTCGGCCGCGACGCCCAGCCGCTCGGGCAGCGGGTGCTGGACGACTCCGGCGACGACCGCGCCGCGCGGCGCACCTATCCCAGCGATCGCGTCGTGGAAGACACGCCGCAGGATCACCCGTCCTGGCGTGAGCTGTCCGTCCGCGACGTGCCGCCGGGGGCGAACACGGTGCGGATCAAGGCCGTCGACGCCACGGTCGACTCCGGCGGGTGGCTCGCCACCACTGGTCCGCGCGTGCGCGACATCGCGCCGCTGCGGGCTTCCCTCGGCCGCGGACCGACCTACGTCGACTGGTCGATGATCTGGGACGCGCCGTGCGTCCGACGCACCCCCCGCGTGTCGGGTGGGCTCGCGCAAGCACCGACGATGCTGCTCACCCCGCCCAAGGAATTGGGATTCGACGGCCAGGCGTCGTTCGTGCGCGAGATCGGCGGGGCCTTCGCGGGCATCCGGCAGGTCGGCCGGGAAACGACCATGGCGACCCGGTTGCTGGGGGCCGAGGACGAGCCGCTGCACCAGGATTGGGGAAGCCTGGTGCAAGTCGACTACCCGATGCGCCGCGACGCCTACGACACCGCGACCAGCTCGCAACGCCGCTGGGGCTGGGAAGGGGACCGGACCCCGCTGGGCTACCCGCCGGCCTGAGACGAATTCCGCCCAATCGGCGCACTGATCGGCTCCGAAATGCACATGTAGACATTTCACCGACCGTGGAGCGCCGCCATGCCGGAGTCCGACTGTCCGCCGCCCGCCCAGCGGGCGGCGATCCTGGTGATCGCCAAAGCCCCCGAACCGGGCAAGGCCAAAACCAGACTGGCGCCCGCGGCAGGCGCTGCGGCCGCCGCCGACATCGCCGCAGCCAGCCTGCTCGACACCCTCGAAGCCGCCGGTGACGTCGCAGGCGGGCGGACGTTCGTCGGGTGGACCGGCGACCTCGGCAACGCGGCGCGCGCCACCGATGTCGCAGAGGCCCTGGCAGGCGTGACGGTGTTCCAACAACGCGGCGACGGTCTCGGCGAACGGCTCGCCGCCGCGCACAGCGACGTCGCGGCCGCGTTGCCCGGAGCTCCGGTGCTCCAGATCGGCATGGACACCCCGCAGATCACCAGCGCCCTGCTCGAAGCGGCGCTGGCCCGCCTGGCGCGCGGTCCCGCGCAGCGCCTCCCGGACGCGGTGCTCGGACCCGCCGAGGACGGTGGCTGGTGGGGCCTCGGGCTGCGCGACCCGCGCCACGCCGACGCGCTGCGGAACGTACCCATGTCCCGGCCGGACACCGGCGAGCACACCCGCTCCGCGTTGCTCGGACGCGGACTTTCGGTGCTGTCGCTGCCCGCGCTCGCCGACGTGGACACGATCGACGACGCCCACCAGGTCGCCGCGCTCGCCCCGCGAACCCGCTTCGCCGCCGCACTGAGCGACGTGCCCGCGCCGGTCGGGGAGGCGCGTTGAGCGCCGCGTTCGACGCCGTCCTGCAGGGCCGCGCCAGCGTGTTGGAGCACGACAACGGCACCACCACCGAGCTGCAAGTGCGGCGCTGGTTCGCCGATCCCGACGACCTCGATGCCCGGTTGGTGCGGCGCTGCCGCGGCAGCACGCTGGACGTCGGCTGCGGACCGGGCCGGTTCGTCCGCGCGTTGGCGGTCCGCGATGTACCGGTGCTGGGGATCGACACCTCACCGGAGGCCGTGCGGCTCACCACCGGACACGGCTGCCGCGCAATGCTGGGCAGCGTTTTCGACGACGTGCCGGACGAAGGCGAGTGGCAGCACGTGCTGCTCGCCGACGGGAACATCGGCATCGGCGGGAATCCCGTCGAACTGCTCGGGCGGGTGCGGGCGCTGCTGCGCCCGGGCGGGACCGCGCTGATCGAGACCGGTTCTCCCGGAACCGGGCTGCGCACCGGCTCCGCACGACTGCACCGCGGTCCGTGGTTCCCGTGGGCCGAGCTCGACACCGACACGCTGCGCCGGTTGGGCGAGGCCGCCGGTTTCGCCCTGATCTGGACGGCGCAGGACCGCCACCGCTGGTTCGCCGAACTCTCCCGCGGCTGAGGAAAA
>NZ_JAFRFW010000467.1:0-3880 GCF_017434145.1 Saccharopolyspora sp.
CGGCGAGCGCGTTGGCCTGGTTGTGCGGGCCCGCGGGATGCACGTCGGCGATCGAGGCGAGCCGCACGTCCTCGCCGAAGGCGTCGCCGACACCGCCGAAGGCCCGATCGACCAGCGCGCCGCCGGAGATGCCGAGCTGCCCGGCCCCCGGCTCGGACAGCGTGAACGACACCGCCCGCTGCGTCCCGGCGGCCAGCTTCGCGGACCACTCGTCGTCGGCGTTGTGCACCGCGACGGCGTTGCCCGCGTACACCTTCGCCTTCGCCGCCCCGTAGGCGTCCATCGACCCGTGCCAGTCGAGGTGGTCGTCGGCGCGGGTGAGCACGACACCGGCGTGCGCGGCCAGCGACCGCGACCAGTGCAGCTGGAAGCTGGACAGCTCCACCGCGAGCACCCGATACCCGGCGCGCACCGCGTCCACCACAGGGAGCCCGACGTTGCCGCAGGCCACCGCGTCCGCACCGGCCGCGCGCAGCACCGACTCCAGCATCCCGACGGTGGTGGTCTTGCCGTTCGTGCCGGTCACCGCGAGCCACTCCGCCGGTTCGGGGCGTTGCCGGTCCAGCCACCAGGCGAGTTCGACCTCGCCGACGACTTCGACGCCGGCGGCTTCGGCGGCCGCCAGCAGCGGCACGCCGGGTCGCCAGCCGGGGCTGGTCACCACCAGGTCGGTACCTGCAGGCGGCTCCGCCAGGCCCGGCACCAGCTCGGCGCCTTCGGCGCGCAGCGAGGCCAGCTCGGCGAGCCGTTCCTCCGAGGCGTCGGTGAGCGTCACCCGGGCACCCGCGGCCAGCAACGCTTCCGCGGCCGACCGCCCGGACACCCCGGCCCCGGCGACCAGCACGTCCCGGTCCCGCAATGCTTGCGCCACGCCGTGCTCCCCTGATTCCCCGACGATCCTGATTCCCCGACGATCCTCCCGGCCTGCGGCCGCCCGGGCAGGCGGCCCCATCCCGCTCACGACCCGGACAGCGCCAGCCAGTCCGCGAAGAACAGCCCGAGGCCGAACAGCGCGCTGATCCCCGCCAGGATCCAGAACCGGATGATCACCGTGGTTTCCGCCCACCCCGCCAGCTCGAAGTGGTGGTGGAACGGCGCCATCCGGAACAGCCTTCGCCGCGTGCTGCGGAACACCACGATCTGCAGCACCACCGACAGCGCCTCGACCACGAACAGCCCGCCCACGACGACCATCAGCAGCTCGGTGCGGGTCACCATGGACAACCCGGCGACCAGGCCGACGAGGGCCAGCGAACCGGTGTCGCCCATGAAGATCTGCGCCGGTGCCGCGTTCCACCACAGGAACCCGATGCCCGCGGCCATCGCCGCGGCCGCCACCACCGCGATGTCCAGCGGGTCGCGCACCGTGTAGCAGGCCGGCGTGGGCCCGCCGCCGGTGGGCGCGGTGCAGTCGTAGCGCAGCTGCCAGAACGAGATCAGCACGTAGCACGCCAGCACCATCGCCGCGGTGCCACCGGCAAGGCCGTCCATGCCGTCGGTGAAGTTGACCGCGTTGGACCAGCCGCTGATCGCGATGTAGGCGAAGATCACGAACCCGACCACGCCGAACGAGACGACCGTGATGTCCCGGATGAACGACAGGTGCTCGGAGGCCGGCGTGATGCCCGCCTCGTCCTGGAACTGCATCGCCAGGATCGCGAACAGCACCGAGGCGACCAGCTGGCCCACCAGCTTCGCGGTCTTGTTCAGCCCCAGGTTGCGCTGCTTGCGGATCTTGATGAAGTCGTCCAGGAACCCCACGATGCCCAGCGCGGTGGTCAGCCCGAGCACCAGCAGCCCGGACGCCGACGGCGCCTGGTCGGCCACCGTGAGGTGGGTGGCCAGGTACCCCGCCCACATCGCGACGAGGATCGCCATCCCGCCCATGGTGGGCGTTCCCCGCTTGGCCGAGTGCGACTTCTGCACCTCTTCGCGGATCTCCTGGCCGAAGCCCTGCTTCGAGAAGATCCGGATCAGGTACGGGGTGAACAGGATGGACACGACCAGCGCCACCGCGGCGGCGACGAGGATGCTCTTCACGCGGCACCCCCGGTCAGCGCCTCGGCGACCTGCCACAGCGCGGCCACTTTGGACGCCTTGGCCAGCACGACGTCACCGGGACGCAGCTCGTCGCGCAGCAGCGCGACGGCGGCATCGACGTCCGGCACCAGAACCGACTCCTCTCCCCACGACCCTTCCAGCGACGCACCCTGGTGCATCGCGCGCGCCTGGTCACCGACGACCACGAGGCGGTCGATGTTGAGCCGGACGGCCAGCCGCCCGATCTCGTCGTGCGCGGCGACCCCGGACTCGCCGAGTTCGCCCATCACCCCGAGCACCGCCCAGGCGCGGCCGGGTTTTCCCCTGGTCATCGACGCGAGCGTTTTCAGCGCCGCGCGCACCGACTCCGGGTTGGCGTTGTAGGCGTCGTTGACGACGGTGACGCCGCCGGAGGTCTCGGCGACCTCCATCCGCCGCGCGGACACGCGCCGCACCGAACCGAGCCGTTCGGCGGTCTCGGCGAGCGTCGCGCCGAGTTCCAGCGAGATCGCGGCGGCGGTCAGCGCGTTGCCGACGTGGTGCTCGCCGTGCAGCGGCAGGCTCACCCGCGCCGAGCCTTCGGCGGTGACCAGCGTGAACGTGGGCCGCGCCCGCTCGTCGAGCTCGACGTCCTCGGCGCGGACTTGCGCCTTCGGGCTCTCGCCGACGAAGACCACGCGAGCCGCGGTCCGCTCGGCCATCGCGGCCACCAGCGGGTCGTCGGCGTTGAGCACCGCGACTCCGCCGTCGGCAGCCGCGGGCAGCGCCGCGACGAGTTCGCCCTTGGCCTGCGCGATGGCTTCCGGCGAGCCGAATTCGCCGAGGTGCGCGCTGCCGACGTTGAGCACCGCACCGATCCGCGGCGGCGCCACCTCGCACAGCGCAGCGATGTGGCCGACGCCGCGCGCGGACAGCTCCAGCACGAGGTGCCTGGTGTGCTCGTCGGCGCGCAGCACCGTCCACGGGTGGCCGAGTTCGTTGTTGAACGAGCCGGGCGGCGCCACGGTCGGCCCGGCCGGTTCCAGCACCTGCGCGATGAGGTCCTTCGTGGAGGTCTTGCCGGACGATCCGGTCACCCCCACCACGGCCAGCTCCGGCAGCCGGTCCACCACGTGCCGGGCCAGCCGCGCCAGCCCGGCCAGCACCGCGGCACCGCTGCCGTCGGCGTCGCCCGCCAGCGCCATCGCGCGGGACGGGTGGTGCGCGGGCAGCTCAGGAACGATCACCGACGGGATCGGCGCGTCCGCTGTGGACACTTCGCGGGCGGCGAGCACCCCGGCGGCGCCGTCCGCGACGGCTCCGGCGGCGTAGTCGTGCCCGTCGACGCGTTCACCGGGCATCGCCACGAACAACCCGCCGGGGCCGATCTGCCGGGAGTCGAACTCGACGGGGCCGGTGACGGTTTCGGTGCCGTCCGCGTGGTGGAGCCTGCCGCCGACCGCTCGCGCGATGTCAGCGAGGCTGAGCGGGATCACCTTGCCTCCTCGTTGCTGCCCCGGCCTCCGGCCGGGGACGTGGGCTCCCCCAGATTTCCTTGCGCGGCTTGAAGTTCGTGCGCCGGCCTGCGCCGCAGCGCCGCGGCGACCTCGTCGCGGTCGGAGAACGGGTGCACCACCCCCGCGATCTCCTGCCCCGTCTCGTGGCCCTTGCCCGCGATCACGACCACGTCCCCGGTGCGCGCCCGCGACACCGCCTCGCCGATGGCTTCGCGGCGATCGCCGACCTCGCGGACCTCGCCGCGTTCGCCCGCGGGCACTTCCAGCGCACCGGCGAACATGGCGGCGCGGATGTCGGCGGGGTCTTCGCTGCGCGGGTTGTCGTCGGTGACGATCAGCAGGTC
>NZ_JAFRFW010000468.1:0-2418 GCF_017434145.1 Saccharopolyspora sp.
CCACCCAGTCCGTTCCTCTCCGCTCAGCCCGGGTGGCGAGTCCGGCGAGGTCGGATCCCGCGGACGGTTCGGAGAACAACTGGCAGGCGAGTTCATCACCGCGCAGCAGCGACCGGACGAGGTGTCGGCGCTGCTCGGGCGTGCCGAACAGGTCGATCGTCGGAGCGCTCAGGTGCGCGCTGACCGACGCCAGCTCGTGCTGACCCGGTGTGTCGAACTCACGCTCCAGCTCGGCGAACGCCTCCTCGTGCGCGGGGGTGAGTCCAGCGCCACCGTCGGATTCGGACCAGGTCAGCGCGCCGTATCCGGCGTCGAATGTGCGGCGCTGCCATGCGCAGACGCGGTCGAGCAGCGCACGTTCCTCGTCGGCGGGCAGGTCGTGGAACACCGACACCGACGCACGGGACGCGTCGACGTCCTGACGTGGAGTCGCGTTCCGCTCGAGCCACTCCCGCGCCTCGGCGACGAATTCGTCGATGCTCGTCATCGGGCCGTCCACCCTCCGTCGACCGCCAGCACCTGGCCGGTGCAGTAGCTCGACGCCGCTGATGCGAGGAAGAGCAGCGCACCGTCCAATTCGGACCCTTCACCGGCCCGGCGGAGCATGGTGTTGCGTTCGATCCAGCGCACCGACCGGTCGTCGGCGAACAGTTCGTCGTTCATCTCCGTGCGGAACCACCCCGGCGCCAGCGCGTTGACGCGCACACCGCGCCCGCCCCAGTGCCCGGCCAGTTCCCGGGTGAGGCCGATCAGACCGGCCTTGGCCGAGGCGTAGCTCGCACCGCCCAGCGGTGCCGCGGAGACCAGTCCGAGGATCGAACTGACGTTGATCACCGACAGCGAACCGCCGTCGGCCGCGCGAGCCGCGAGCTGAGCCAGGTGGAACGGGGCAACCAGGTTGGTGCCGAGCACCCCCGCGAATCCGGACGGCGTCTCGTCCAACGGCTTCGCGCCGCTTTCCGTGCCTGCGTTGTTCACCAGCACGTCGACCGCTCCGGTTTCGGCGATCAACGCTTCCCTGGCCGCCTCGTCGGAGAGGTCGGCGGGCAGGACGCGCAGCGCCGGATTCGTGGCCGCCAGCGCGTCGAGCTTCTCCTTGCGCCGGGCCGTGATCCACACGGTCGCGCCCGCGGTGGCCAGCACGGTCGCGAACCGCGCGCCCAGTCCCGACGACGCCCCGGTCACCAGCGCCGTCTTGCCCTGCAGTCCGAACAGCTCCCCGGGAGTCGGCACCGTCATCGCGAGCCCCCTTCGAGGATGGAGCGCCCCGAAACGATCAGCGCGTCGATGGTGGCCGGTAGTTGCTCCTGGACCGGATCGTGGTGCACGCCCTCGCGATGCCGCTTCAGGTTGTGCCCCATGATCGCGGCCATCTTCATCCGCCCGAGCGCGCGGAACCACGCGTGGTCCGGCGGTTCCGGGTTCCCGCAGACCGCCAGCAGCTCCGCTTCGGACGGTAGCTCCGCCACGACACGACCGACACCGGGGAACAGCGCGCCGTCGGTGAACACGCCGAACCAGCCGAGGTCGACCCGCGGATCTCCGATGCTCCAGATCTCCCAGTCGACCAGCGCCGTCGGTTCGGCACCTACGCAGAGCAGGTTGCCGAGGCGGAAGTCGCCGTGCACCAGCACCGGATCCACGGCTACGGGCACTGCGGCCTGAAGCGCGGACAGCAACGCCTGCGAACCGGAACGGAGTTCTTCGGGAACGGCGTGCATCGTCTTCGTCCAGCGCGCGAGCTCGTCGGTGGGTCCGAGTGGTTCCGGTACCTCGCCCCCGGCCGAGCGCAGACCGGCTTCGACATCCGCGAGCGGCACGGCATGGAGACCGCCGAGGACGCGTGCCGCCGCGACCATCCGCTCCCGGGCGACCCCCGGTGGCAGCGGGCGCTCTTCGAGCACCGGCTCCTCGGCCGTTCCCGCAGCGCACTCCATGGCGAACCAAGCGGGCTCCGTCTCGCTGCGAGCGGTGACCGCGGGAAGCGGCACCCCCGCCCCGGCACCGGCTTCGGCACGCGCCGACAGCACGTGCGACTGCCGCAGGACGTCGTTGCGGCCCACCGCACGCCGTCCCGGCGGTACCGCCTTGACGACGTGGTCGCTCCCGACGGCGTCCGCGACCCGGTAGGTCAATCCACTGCGGCCACCTTCCAGCGTCCGCAACGGGCCTGACCCGCCCAGCTCGGCACGCACCCGCGCACCGAGCTCGGGATCGTCGTCCACGACGGCCGGCTTCGTCATCGCAAGCTCCTTTGCCAGCAAGGCCACCACTGCTCGATCACCGCGAAACGGACTACCGGACTCAGCGACCGGTCCACTTGGGGTCGCGCTTCTCCAAGAACGCCGAGACGCCTTCGGCCGCGTCCTGGGAGTTGAGCGTGACGCCCACCGCGAGGTGCTCCAGCACCATCAGCGA
>NZ_JAFRFW010000469.1:0-2540 GCF_017434145.1 Saccharopolyspora sp.
AGGCAGCCGAGCCCGAGTTCGGCGGCCTCCCGCTGGTGCATCGCGGGGCTCAGCGATGGGCCGATGCCGGCGCCGATCAGCCCGGTCAGCACGCCCTCGTCGCCGTCGTGGCCGTCGATGGGTTCCACCTCCCGGTCGGGATGGCCGCGCATCCCGGCCTGCCGGTGCCGGAAGAAGCGCTGCGCCCGGACCTGTGGGTGGCCGACGTCGTCTACCGGCCGCTGCGCACCGAGCTCGTGCGCACCGCGCGGGCGCGGGGATGCCGGGTGCTGGACGGCGGCGGCATGGCGGTGTTCCAAGCCGCCGACGCGTTCCGGCTGTTCACCGGGCACGAACCGGACGCGGACCGCATGTTGGACCACTTCGAGGCCCTGGTGGCCGGTACTGGAGGTTCCGATGTCCACGCCGCCCGCTGACCGCGACCGCTCGATCGCCACGGTCTGCCTGTCCGGCCCGCTGGAGGACAAGCTCACCGCTGCGGCGGCCGCGGGCTTCGACGGCGTGGAGATCTTCGAGAACGACCTGATCGCCGCGGCCTGCTCGCCCGCGCAGGTCCGCGCGCAGTGCGCCGACCTCGGCCTGTCGATCGACCTGTACCAGCCGTTCCGGGATTTCGAGTCGGTGCCGCGCGACGTGCTGCGGGCCAACCTGCGCCGCGCCGAGCGCAAGTTCGACCTGATGGCCCAGCTGGGTGCGGACACCGTGCTGGTCTGCTCATCGACCTCGCCGGATGCGGTGGACGACGACGATCTCGCCGCCGAGCAGCTGCGCGAGCTGGCCGAGCTCGCCGCCGGTCGCGGCATCCGGGTCTGCTACGAGGCGCTGGCCTGGGGCCGGTTCGTGAACACCTACGAGCACGCCTGGCGGATCGTGCGCCGGGCCGATCACCCGGCGCTGGGGGTCTGCCTGGACAGCTTCCACATCCTGTCCCGCGGCAGCGACCTCACCCCGATCCGCACCATCCCGGCGGAGAAACTGTTCTTCCTGCAACTGGCCGACGCGCCGAGGCTGAACATGGACCTGCTGCAGTGGAGCAGGCACCACCGGCTGTTCCCCGGGCAGGGCGAGTTCGACCTGGCCGGATTCGTGCGCACGGTGCTGGCGGCCGGCTACGCGGGGCCGTTGTCGCTGGAGGTCTTCAACGACGTGTTCCGGCAGTCCGATCCGGGGCCCGCGGCGGTGGACGCGATGCGGTCGTTGCGGGCGTTGGAGGAGTCGGTCGACGGGCCGCTGTCCGGTTCCGCGCCCCGGCCAGATCCGGCGCTGCCTGCGCCGCCCGCGCTGTCCGGGACCGCATTCGTGGAGCTCGGCGCGGACGACGCCGGTGCCCAGCGGCTCAGCGGCACCTTGTCCGCACTCGGTTTCCGGCACACCGGCACGCACCGCTCCAAGCCGGTGCGGCTGTGGACCCAGGGCGACGCCCGGGTGCTGGTCAACACGGGACCGGAGCACGACGGCGGGCAACTCGCCGCGCTCGGAGTGCACAGCGACGCGCCGACCGATTCGGTGCGCCGGTCGGAAGGACTGCTGGCGCCGGTGCTGCCGCGCACGGCCAGGCCGGACGAGGCCGACCTGTCCTCGGTCGCGGCACCCGACGGCACCGCGCTGTTCTTCTGCCGCACCGGCGCGTCCGAGGAAGCCGGGTGGCTCGGCGACTTCGAGCCGACCGGCACGCCGGTGACCAGCGCCGGGATCACCGGGATCGACCACGTGACGATGACCCAGCCGTTCGACCACTACGACGAGGCGATCCTGTTCTACCGGTCGGTGCTGGGCCTGCACCCGATGCCGCCGGTGGAGTTCGCGGCGCCGTTCGGGCTGGTGCGCAGCCGGATGGTGGTGGACCGCGAAGAGTCGGTGCGGATCGCGCTGGACTCCGCGGTGCTGCGCCGCGGGCCGTGGGCGCCCGCTGTGCGACACCCGCAATACGTGGCGCTGCGCAGCGAAGACGTTTTCGCGACGGCGCGCGCGGTGCGGGACGCGGGTGCCTCGGTGGTGCAGATCCCGGACAACTACTACGACGACCTGGACGCCCGGCTGGAGCCGCGGGCGGAGCTGCTGGCCGAGCTGCGCGCGAACTCGGTGCTCTACGACCGCGACGCCGCGGGCGAATACCTGCACTTCTCGGTGGCCGTGCCGGGTGCGCGGGTGTTCTTCGAGGTGGTGCAGCGCATCGGCGGCTACCGGGGGCGTGGGGAGAGCAACGCGCCGGTCCGGATGGCCGCGCACCGGCGCGAGCGCCTGGAGCGTGGTTCCGCGTGACCGGTCGCGCGGCTCAGTGCTTGCTGCGTTTGATCCGGCGGAGTGCTTCCTCGATGTCGCGCTTGCCGACGTTGCGGTGGGTGACGAACCGGACGTGCCCGTCCATCGGCACCGCCAGCACCCCGCAATCGCGCAGCCGGTCGAGGGTGAGCCGCACGTCGGGCACCTCGGCCAGCACGATGTTCGTCTGCGGCGTGGTGATCTGCCAGCCCAGCTCGGTCAGCCCTTCGGCGAGCCTGGTCGCGTGCGTGTGATCGTCGGCCAGCGCCTCGACCCGG
>NZ_JAFRFW010000470.1:0-6298 GCF_017434145.1 Saccharopolyspora sp.
GGCCCGCGCACCCGGTCCACTCCGGCGAAGCTGCGCGAGTTCGTCGAGCACCGCTGGGATCACCGCGCGGGAACCGACGGCGGCCGCCGCAAGCAGGCCCGGCTGGCCGCCGCGAGCATCGCACCGCTGATCGGCGCGCTGCCATCGGAGGTGGCCGTCGCCGAATCCGCCTCGATGAACCTGTTCAGCGCACTGCTGCGGGCTGCCGGGATGCGGCCGGGCAGACCGGTGCTGGCGGTCGGCAAGTTCTGCTTCGCCACCGACCACTACTTGGCCCGTTCGGCCGCCGACATCGCCGGCTGCGAGCTGCGGCTGTTCGACGAACTGGACGACCTGCCGGAGCTGCTCGACGACCGGGTGGCGGTGCTGGCGCTGTCGCACGTCGACCCGGAATCGGGCGCGGTGCGGGACGCGACCGCGATCACCGAGCTGGCGCACCGGCACGGCGCGCTGACGCTGTGGGATCTGAGCCATTCGGCGGGCGCGATGCTGATCGACCTGGGCTCGTGGGGCGCCGACTTCGCGATCGGCTGCGGCCACCGCTACCTCGGCGGCGGTTCCGGCGCGCCGGGGTTCTCGTACCTCGCGCGGGACAGGCACGAAGAGGCGGCAGGCGCTGACGCGTTCCCCGGCGCACCGTCGACGCTGGCGCTCTCGGAGCTGCGTTCCGGTCTTTCCGCGCTCACCGGTGCCTCGCCCGCCGCGTTGGAGGCGAAAGCGGCCGGACTGGCCGAGTTCTTCCTGCGCTGCCTGGCCGACGCGCCCGGTGCGGATCCGGTGCCGATCCCGGCAGGGCTCCGCCGCGGACCGCACGTCTGCGTGCGGCACCGGCACGCGCACCAGGTGGCGCAGGCGCTGCTCGGCCGGGGCGTGGTCGTCGACGTCCCGGAACCGGGCACGCTGCGGTTCGGCTTCGCCCCGCTGTGGTTGCGCTACGTCGACGTCCGCGAGGCCGCCACCCGCTTCCGCGACGTCCTGCAGGATCTGTCCACTTAGGAGCCACGAACCCGGCCACCGCGCGCGGTCCGGTGCCGCCGGTTCAGGACACGACCTCGGTGTAAACGTCCGTGAGCCGGTTGCGCAGCACGTGCGCCGGCGCGTCCGGCTGGATCCGCAGCTGCCGGGCGGCGGTGCGCATCGTGGACACGATCCGCTGGGTGTGGTCGAGCCGCAGGTCGTCGCCGCCGCGCTCGATCAGCAGTGCACGCCCGGTAGCGGCGTCCACCAGCCGTTCCAGCAGGATGATCGACGGCCACCACACTTCCGCGTTGCGCCCGATGGAAGCCGGTTCCATGAGTTGCTGCTGCAGCGTCGCGCGCAGGTCCGACAGTTCGCGGTAGGTGCGCCGCCGCAGCGTCGAGCGGCCCTGCTCGCGGCCGGCGAGCGACCGCGACACGTACTCCGAGACCGTCTCCACCGCCCCCGCGAGCTTGCCGGTCAGGTCCGGGCTGCGCCCCGGCGGCCACATGAGGTAGCCGATGAGCAGCACGATCCCGCAGCCGAGCAGCGAGTCCACCAGCCGCACGACCGGCAGCTGGTCCATGAACAGCTCGCTCTGGTGCATCTGCACCAGCACCACGATCGTCACGACCATGGTGAACATCCCGTAGTGCCTGCTGAGCGCTTCCGGCACGAACGCAGCGAGCAGCACCGTGATCACCGCCAGCGGCCACCCGGCCGGAATGACGGCCAGCAGCACGCTGGCGATCAGAACCCCCACCACGGTGCCGAATCCGCGCAGCACGGTGCGGGCGAACACCGAGCCGGAGTTCGGTTTGAGCGCCAGCGCGACGGTCATCGCGATCCAGTAGGACTGCTCGAAGTTCAGCGCCAGCCCGACGCCTTCGGCGACGGCCAGGCACAGCACCATTCGCACCGCCAGCAGCCACCCGGTGCGCCCGATGCTGATGTTGCTGCGCCAGAGCCGGAAGTGTTCGCGCGGGCCGAGCCGTTCCTGGAACACCGGCTCGTCGGCGCTCTTCACGCGCAGCCACGCATCGATGAGGTCGGCGATGCCCTGGTCCAGCGCGTGTTCCACCACCGAACCGCTCGGCGCCGGGCGGTACCGCGGCAACGCTTGTCCACTTCGGACGCACGAGGCGATGCTGCGCAGCGCCGCGAGCGCCTCGCCGGACGGCCTGCTCCCCGAGTGCGCCAGCGCGACCGACGCCTCGACCACCGGCGTCGCCCGGGCCAGGATCACGTACAGCCGGTCGTGCACCCGGCTGCGGGAAACCGATGCGCCGCCGAGCAGGATGTCGTGCGCTCCGTTGAGCGCTTTCGTGAGGTTCTGCCGCGCGCCGATCGCGGCGCCGGTGCCCGCCGCGTCGAACAACCTCAGCAGCGCGTCGAAGACCCGCGCGACCGCGGCGCGCGCGGGCGCGGTGCGCCGGAACGGCCAGGTGGCCGCGACCATCGCCAGCAGCAGCAACTCACCGGTGACGAACCAGGCGATCTGCTCGTTCGGGGGCATCCCCGTCGAGACGTGGCCGGTCGCCACCACGCAGAACGTCAGCATCTGCGCGCCCGCCGCCGCGCACAGGTCGTTGACCCGGCTGGAGAGCACCGACGGGATCGACACCGCGACCACCACGACCGCCGACCACACCGGCCCCGGCGCGAGCACCCCCGCTGCGAACCCGAAACCGCCGGT
Source organism: Saccharopolyspora sp. (assembly GCF_017434145.1). NCBI lineage: Bacteria > Bacillati > Actinomycetota > Actinomycetes > Pseudonocardiales > Pseudonocardiaceae > Saccharopolyspora > Saccharopolyspora sp. Next base: position 2,654 of record NZ_JAFRFW010000470.1, read on the forward strand.
GAGCACGGTCAGCCCGACCCGCTTCGTGCGATATCGGTAGGAACCGGTGAGGTCCGAGAAGCTGACGCACAACGCCCCGACCGACACCAGCACGGCCGGCTCCATCCGCTGCACCGCGATACCGACCACCGCAGGCCCGCCGATGCCGACGGCGGCCGCGACGATCCGGGTCCAGTCCAGCGGCAGCGGCGCGGGACGCAGCATCCTGATCAGCCACGCGGGCAGCGGCGCGCGGGAATTCCGGGTCGCGGTGGGAATCGCATCGCTCTGTGTCACGCACATCCCTTCCCTGGTGGGACTGGCGCGCTCCACGCCGAGCGGCTGGGTTCGTGCATTGTCACGCCGCTGCGTGGCAAGCAGAACTGCGATGTGCAAGCGTCACACGTTGCGGTGCGTCACATCACCGGTTGGGGTCAAGCGAAGGCGTTGATGATCCGCACCGCGATGGACGTGATGAACAGCCAGAACAGCGCGGCGATCCCGTAGTTCACCAATACCGCGAGCTGCGGATCGGCCGGCGTGAACAGGTCGGAGAATCCGAGCGCGAGCGGATCGGACCATTCCGTGATGAACCGCGTGATGCCGTTGTCCGGGTTGGCACCACCGAGGGTGAACACGACTCGCAGCACCAGCAGCAGCGCGATCAGCGTCCCGACCCAGCGGGCCACCGCGGACAGCACACCGACGACGCGCGCCCGAGCCTTCGCCCAGTCGTACGACTGCCGCAGCCGTCGTCGCCCTCCGTTGGGCCGGTCGCCGTCCTGATCACCGGTGGTCACTCCACCGACGTTCTCCGACATGCCGGAAGTGTGGCACGCGGCCACACAGAAAGCTACCAACCGGTAGGCGGCCGGGCCCGCAGCACGCGGGCCCGGACCCGGCCGCTCGGGAAGCCTCGAGGTTGCCCCGCGCAGGGAAGCTCTGCGCCCCATCGGCTGAATCGTTCGTGAAGCATCGTCGGCCGCATTCGGCGCTCAGCCGAAAGCGCGGGCCAGCAGGCTGGTCACGAGGACCCAGAACCCGGCGGCGAGGCCGTAGTCGACCAGCACCTGCAGCTGCGAGTTCCCGGTTTGCACCAGCCCCGGGAAGAACAGCGCGAGCGGCTCGGCGGCTTGGTGCACCGAGTCGATGAACCCGTTCTCGGCGGGGATCTTGAACAGCACCGAGATGATGTGCAGCACCAAGATCACGGCGAACACGAATCCCACACCGGTGATCAGCGTGCCGATCCCGGATCCCTTCTTCTTCGCAGCCATGATCTTCAGTCTGCCCGCCGCCGCCAGGCCCCCGATCCCCCGATCGCCGCAGCGCCGCGCTGCGCAGCGGTTCGCTCAACATGTGGGATACCTGGTTGCATCGCGGGCGGACCTCGCGGTTAACCTGGCCGTCGTGGCTCGCGTTCTCCTGCTTCGCCGCCGCGACGGGGTCTGACAGACCGGCCCCTCGTCGCGGGGTAGCAACCTGCCGGTCGCCAGGCTCAGCCGCCAACCAGCAGGAGACGAGCAGATGACTTCGCAAGAGCCGCAGGCCCCCTTCACCGGCGATGTCCGCAAACCTTCCCGGACCGCCCCGGCCGACCAGGCACCGTGGAACCCGCAGCAGGGCAGCTCGATGCCGTTCCACCGCTACCGGCCGTTCCACGAGCTGGTCGAGGACGTATCGGTACCGGACCGCACCTGGCCGGACAACCGCATCACCCGCGCCCCGCTGTGGTGCGCGGTGGACCTGCGCGACGGCAACCAGGCGCTGATCGACCCGATGTCGCCCGCCCGCAAGCGCCGGATGTTCGAGCTGCTGGTGCAGATGGGCTTCAAGGAGATCGAGGTCGGTTTCCCGGCGGCCAGCCAGACCGACTACGACTTCGTCCGGGAGATCATCGAGGACGGCGCCATCCCGGACGACGTGCGAATCCAGGTGCTCACGCAGTGCCGCCCAGAACTGATCGAGCGCACTTTCGCCGCGCTGGAGGGAGCGCCGCGCGCGGTCGTGCACTTCTACAACTCGACGTCGATCCTGCAGCGCCGCGTGGTGTTCCGGGAGGAACGCGAGGGCATCAAGAAGATCGCCACGACGGCCGCGGAGCTGGCGCTGGAGTACGCGGGCAAGTACCCCGACACCGACTTCCGGTTCCAGTACTCGCCGGAGTCCTACACCGGCACCGAGCTGTCCTACGCCGTAGAGGTGTGCGACGCGGTCACCGAGATCTTGCAGCCGACGCCGGAGAAACCGGTGATCCTGAACCTGCCCGCGACGGTGGAGATGGCCACGCCGAACGTCTACGCGGACTCGATCGAGTGGATGCACCGCAACCTGTCCCGGCGCGACTCGGTGATCCTCTCGCTGCACCCGCACAACGACCGCGGCACCGGCATCGCCGCCGCGGAGCTGGGCTACCAGGCGGGCGCGGACCGCATCGAGGGCTGCCTGTTCGGCAACGGCGAGCGCACCGGCAACGTGGACCTGGTCGCGCTGGGCATGAACATGTTCAGCCAGGGCGTCGACCCGCAGATCGACTTCTCGGACATCGACCACGTCAAGCGGACCGTGGAGCACTGCAACCAGCTGCCGGTGCACGAGCGGCACCCGTGGGGCGGTGAGCTCGTCTACACCGCGTTCTCCGGCAGCCACCAGGACGCGATCAACAAGGGCTTGGACGCGCTGCAGGTGGAGGCCGACCGGGCAGGCGTCGAGCTGGCCGAGCACCGCTGGGAGGTCCCGTACCTGCCGATCGACCCCAAGGACGTCGGCCGCAGCTACGAGGCCGTGATCCGGGTCAACTCGCAGTCCGGCAAGGGCGGCGTGGCCTACGTGATGAAGAGCGAGCACCAGCTCGACCTGCCGCGCAAGCTGCAGATCGAGTTCGCCAAGCTGGTGCAGGCCCGCACCGACTCCGAGGGCGGCGAGGTCAGCCCCGAGGTGATGTGGCAGGTCTTCTCCGAGGAGTACTTGCAGCCGCGGACGCCGCTGGAGCTGATCAGCCGCTCCTTCACCGGCGGGGAGGGCAACGAGTCCATCGCCGCGAAGGTCGTCGTGGACGGCACCGAACAGGAGATCACCGGCTCCGGCAACGGCCCGATCGCCGCGTTCGTCGACGCGCTGAGCACCATCGGCTACGACGTGCGAGTCATGGACTACAACGAGCACGCGCTCACCGCGGGCGACGACGCCCGCGCCGCCTCCTACCTGGAGTGCGCGGTCGGCGACGAGATCTTCTGGGGCGCCGGCATCGACACCTCCACGGTCACGGCGTCCCTGCGCGCAGTCGTCTCCGCGATCAACCGCGCCAACCGCTGACCTGAGCGTCCGGCCCCTTCCCGCGTGGGAGGGGCCGGATTATGTACAAAGAGTGCTCATGGGCGAGCTCTCCGATACAGAACAGACATTCGTCGCCATGGTGCGACGTGAGCACGCTCCGGTGAGCTCGCTGCTCGATGCCGCGCCAGCGGCCTTACCGTGGACCCGCCCGCTGCCTGTTGAAGACGCCCGCACGTTCGTAGCGGAACTCGCAGAGTCACTGCGGACCGCGGACTCGGCCGACGATCCGGCTGCGGCTGCGACCGCTCAACTCATCACCGAGTGGCGGCACACCGCCGAAGTGCACGCCGAACCTGAACTGTTCGCCCGGCTCACCACCGAAGCCGAAGA
>NZ_JAFRFW010000471.1:0-3363 GCF_017434145.1 Saccharopolyspora sp.
CGCCGTCCGGCTTGGCGGTGGGAAAACGTGACGACCGAACCCTGCTCTATGTCGCGCATCAGTTCAATGATAATGTCTGGGAGATCGACGCCGAGACCGGGTAACATCTGCGGACGTTCGATGTCGGACGCGAGTCGAGCATCGCGAGGAACCGGACCTCCTCGCCCTGGGCCTGCAACTGGGTCCCCATCTCGTGCGCGATCACGCCGCCGAACGACCAGCCCAGGAAGTGGTACGGCCCGTGCGGCTGCACCGAGCGGATGTGCTCGAGGTATTCGGCGGCCAGATCGTGCAGGTTCGCGATCACCGGCGCCGGTTCGTCCAGACCGCGGGATTGCAGCCCGTACAGCGGGCGACGCGGGTCGATGTGCTTCATCAGCCCGGAGAACGGCCACGCCAGACCGGCCGCCGGGTGCACGCAGAACAGCGGTTCCTTGTCGCCTTCGGTGCGCAGCGGCAGCAGGATGCCGAGCGCGTCGCCCTTGCCGCCGGTGCGCATCCGGGAGCTCAGGCCCGACACCGACGGTGCCGCGAACAGGCTGCCGACGTTGAGCTGCACGCCCAGCGCCTCATCGATGCGCGCGATCAGCTTCGCGGCCAGCAGCGAGTGCCCGCCGAGGTCGAAGAAACCGTCGTGCACGCCGACCCGCGGCAGTTCCAGCACTTCGGCGAACAGCTCGCACAGGACCTCTTCGGTCGGATCGCGCGGTACCGCGTCGCCCACGGATGCGGCCAGGTCCGGCTCGGGCAGCGCGCCCCGGTCCAGCTTCCCGTTCGGCATCAGCGGCAGTTCGCCGAGGAACACGATCGCCGCCGGGACCATGTAGTCCGGTAGCGATTCCGCCGCGTGCGCGCGGAGTTCGGCTTGGCTGACGTCCTGGCGCGCGACGACGTAGCCGACCAGCCGCTTGTCGCCGGGCCGGTCCTCGCGCACCACCGCGGCGACCTGGGACACCGCGGGATGGCGGGTCAGCGCCGCCTCCACCTCGCCCGGTTCGATCCGGACTCCGCGGATCTTGACCTGGTCGTCGGCCCGCCCGGCGAAGTCCAGCGCCCCGTCATCGCGCCAGCGCACCAGGTCGCCGGTGCGGTACATCCGCGAGCCGGGTTCGCCGTGCGGGTCGGCGACGAAGCGTTCGGCGGTGAGCCCGTGCCGGTTCAGGTAGCCGTGCGCGAGCCCGGTGCCGCCGACGTACAGCTCGCCGACGACCCCCGGCGGCACCGGCTGCAGCGCCTCGTCCAGCACGTACAGCCGGGTTCCCGGGTCGGGCAGGCCGATCGGCACGGACGTGCCCGCGTCGGGTTCGCACAACCACAGCGTGGAGTTGACGGTGGCCTCGGTCGGGCCGTAGCAGTTCAGCATCCGCCGCCCGCGCGCCCAGCGCTGGACCAGGTCGGAGGGCACCTTCTCGGCCCCGCACAACAAGGTCGCGTCCGGCGGCAGGTCCACGCCGGGCGGGAACATGCCCATCACCGACGGCCCGATGGCCAGGTGCGTGACGCCGTGCTCGGTGGCGTAGTCGACCAGCGGCGCGCCAGGCACCCGCCGGTCCGCGGGCGCGACGACGAGCGTGCCGCCGGAGAGCAGCCCCATGCACATCTCCCAGAACGCCACGTCGAAGCTCGGCGAGGCGAACTGCAGCACCCGGCTGCTCTCGGTGTTGCCGACCCGCTGCGCCTGCGTGGCCAGCAGTCCGGCGACACCGCGGTGCGGCACCACGACGCCCTTGGGTCTGCCGGTGGAGCCGGAGGTGTAGATGACGTACGCCGGGTCGTCCACAGTGGATTTCCGTGGCGGTGCGGCGACCGGTGCGGTGCGCAGCGCCGCGCGCGTCCCGTCGTCGTCGAGCAGCAGCGTCCGCGCGTTCCGCGGCCGGTTCGCGGACAGCGCGAGCACCTGGTCCGGACCGGCATCGTCGATCATGTGCTGCAACCGGTCTTCGGGATAATCCGGGTCCAGCGCCAGGTACGCGGCACCGGAGGCCATCACCGCCAGCAGCCCCACGATCAGCTCGGGTGAGCGCGGCAGCATCACCCCGACGATCCGGCCGGGACCGGCACCGCGCTCGATCAGCAGGTGTGCCAACGCGTTCACGCGTGCGCCCAGTTCCGCGTAGCTGAGTTCGGTGCCCTCGAAGACCAGCGCCGGCTTGTCCGGGTTCGCCCTTGCCCGCGCGTCCAGCAGGTCCGGGAAGGTGGCGGGGTCGACGTCCTGCGCGGCGACCGCGTCACCCCAGGAGAAGATCCGCTGCCGCTCCTCGTCGTCGAGCACCGCGAGCCGGCTGATCGGCGCGTCCGGCCGGGAAACCGCGTCGGTCAGCAGCCGCACCAGCCGGTCGGTGAGGTCCTCGACCGTGCCCGCGTCGAACAGGTCGGTGCTGAACTGCGCGACGCCTTCCACGCCGCCGCCTGCCGCACGCAGGCTCAGCGCCAGGTCGAACTTCGCCGCACCCGCGTCCACGGTGTCCACATCGGACTTCAGTCCGGGGAAGCCGGCGTGCACCGCGTCCGCCTCGCCCCAGTACGCCAGCATCACCTGGAACAGCGGGTGCCTGGCCAGCGAGCGGGACGGGTTGAGCACTTCGGCCAGCCGCTCGAACGGCAGCTCGGCGTGGTCGTAGGCGGCCAGGTCGGTGCGCCGCACCCGCTGGACCAGCTCGGCGAACGTCGGATCGCCGCCGGTTCCGGTGCGCAGCACCAGGCTGTTGACGAAGAACCCGACCAGTTCGTCCAGCCGGTCGTCTCCGCGCCCGGCCACCGGTGAGCCGATCGGGATGTCGGTTCCCGCGCCGAGCCTGGTCAACAGCGCGGCCAGCCCGGCTTGCAGCACCATGAACAGGCTCGCCTGGTGCTCGGCGGCCAGCGCCCGCAGGTCACTGTGCAGCTCCGCGTCGAAACCGAACCGGATCGCGCCGCCGCGATGGCTCGGCACGGCCGGGCGCGGGTGGTCGGCGGGCAGTTCGAGCTCGTCCGGCAGGCCCGCCAGCTCGTCGATCCAGAACGCCAGCTCGCGGGCGGCGAGGCTGTTGTCGTCCTGCTCGTCGCCGAGCAGTTCCCGGTGCCACAGCGTGTAATCCGCGTACTGGACCGGCAGCGGTTTCCAGTCCGGCTCGGCGTTCATGCTGCGCGCGGAGTAGGCGGTGGCCAGGTCGCGCAGCAGCGGAGCCATGGACCACTCGTCGGTGGCGATGTGGTGCAGCAGCACCAGCAGCACGTGCTCGTTCGCGGACGTCTGGAACAGCACGGTGCGCAGCGGCGGTTCCTGCGCGAGGTCGAAACCGTACCGGGCGGCCGCGGCCAGTTCCTCGTCCAATGCGGACTCGGTCGTGCGCACGTAGGTCAACGCCGGCCGGGACGGCTCCA
>NZ_JAFRFW010000472.1:0-8206 GCF_017434145.1 Saccharopolyspora sp.
CGCGCACGACCGCCCCGATGCGCACCGCCCTGCGGTGCAGGATGCCGCGGTCCTGGGTGAGCAGCACGCGGTCGTCCCGGGCCGCTTCGGCGATCAGCTCGTCGTCGGCCGCGTCGGTTCGGTAGCCGGTGTCGATGCCCAGCAGCCGCATCCGCCGCGCGAGCTTGCCGAAGTGCACGTCGAGCTGGAACCGCGGCGGAGCGGGCTGCGGCCGCGGCACCGGCGGGACGTCGATGACCGAGCCCGCTGCCGGGCGGTGCGCGGCCGGGACCGGTTCGCCGTCCACCCGCAGCTCGCCGGTCTCGGTCAGCGGCACACCGAGCGAGCGCACGACGTGCCCGGTGCTGGCGGTGCCGTCGTGCGTGCTGCGCACGCAGTGGGCGCGGCGCTTGGACGGCAGGAAGAACCGCAGCTCGGCGGCTACCCGCACGGTCACTTCGGGCATCGCCGCAGATGGTCCGCCCCGGCTGCGCGGCTGTCCAAACGCCGCCGGCTCCGGCCGCCGGCCCGGGCTGCGACGGCCGGAGTCCGGCCGTTCAGCCCAGCAGCAGCGGCAGTTCGCGGAAGCCGTTCATGAGCGTGCTGGTGCCCCTGCGCAGCTCGTCGTCGGGCACGGCCAGCCGCGCGTCCGGGAACCGGCTGGTGAGCGCGGCGAACGCTTCGGCTCCTTCCAGGCGCGCCAGCGGCGCCCCGAGGCAGTGGTGGATGCCGTAGCCGAACGTGAGGTGCCCGGTCTGCCCGCGCTCCAGTTCCAGCTCGTCGGGCCGCTCGAAGCGCGCCGCGTCCCGGTTCGCCGAAGTGATGTTGATCAGCACGATCTCGCCCGCCGGGATGGTCACGTCGCCGATCGTCACCGGTTCCGTCGTGAACCGCCGCGTGCTGGTGCGCAGCGGCCCGTCGAAACGCAGCAGTTCCTCGACCGCGCCCGGCACCTGGTCCGGCTGCGCGCCCAGCGCCGCCCAGCGCTGCGGTTCCTGCAGCAGCGCCCGCGTGCCGTTGCCGATCAGGTTCACCGTGGTCTCGTGCCCGGCGACGATCAGCAGGAACGCGGTGCTGAGCAGTTCGCCTGCGCTGAGCCGGTCGCCGTCGTCGGAGGCGATGGTCAGCGCGGACAGCAGATCGTCGGCGGGCGCGGCGCGCTTGTCCTCGATCAGGCCGGTGAAGTACTCCGCCATCTCGCGGGAAGCGACCCGGGGCTGTTCCTCGCTCTGCGGATCCATCAAGGCGCCGGTCCATCCGCGCAGCGGGCCGCGGTCGGCCTCCGGCACGCCCATGAGCTCGCAGATCACCGTGATCGGCAGCGGGAAGGCGAACCGGTCGATGAGGTCCACCGGCTCGTCGCGGGGCAGGTCGCGCAGCAGGTCGTCGATCAGTTCGCGCACCCGCGGGCGCAGGTTCTCGACGCGGCGGGAGGTGAAGTCGCGGGCGAGCAGTTTGCGCAGCCGGGTGTGGTCCGGCGGGTCGGCGTTGAGCATGTCCCGGCCGACCATCTCGGGAATCTCCGCCACGCCGTGCGGGGTGAGCTTGTCCAGCATCCGCTCCCGCAGCTGCTCGGCGTCCTTGGCCAGCCGCGGATCGGCCAGTGCTTTGCGGGCGTCGGCGTAGCGGCTGATCACCCAGACCGGCAGGCCGTAGCGGGCGTACGCGGTGTGCACCGGGGCCCGCTCGCGCAGCTCCCGCTCCACTTCCAGGGCGTTCTGCCAGTAGTCGGCATCGAACAACATCGGTTTCGCGTCCGTCACTCCGCCCAGTGTGCCGCCGATCACCGGCCGGCAGCGACAGCCGAAAGAAGTAGTCCCCGGTGCTGCCAGGGGGATCCGGTGGTCGGCCTGCTTCGTCGAGCACCACGAAGGGGAGCTGAAGATCGACGCGGCGGGGCGGATCGGCTCGACGGCTCCGTGCTCCCGGCCCGTTCGGTTCGCCGGAGCCGGCGACGGCCGGATGTGGGGTTGGCCGCTGTGCGGGGCCGGTGCGCCGGGTGAGCTGGGAACATGGCCTCGTGCGCACGTTGCTGATCGACAACTACGACTCCTACACGTTCAACCTGTGCCACCTGTTGGCCGAGGTGAACGGGCGGGAGCCGGTCGTGGTGGCGCACGACGCCGCGGAAGTCGGTGAGCTGGACCTGGACCGCTACGAGGCCGTGGTGATCTCGCCCGGTGCCGGTGACCCGCGGCGTGCGCGGGACTTCGGGGTGTGCCGGGACGTGCTGCTGAAGACGAACCTGCCGGTGCTGGGGGTGTGCCTGGGACATCAGGGGATCGCGGTGGCCGAAGGTGGCGGCGTGGTCCGCGCCCCGCAGGCCAGGCACGGGTACGTCACGCGGGTCGAGCACGGCGGGGAGGAGCTGTTCGCGGGCATCCCGTCCGGATTCGGCGCGGTGCGCTACCACTCGCTGTGCGTGGCCGAGCCGTTGCCGCTGGAGTTGGCGGTCACCGCCCGCGCCGAGGACGGCGTGGTGATGGCGCTGCGGCACCAGCGGTTGCCGCGCTGGGGTGTGTAGTTCCACCCGGAGTCGATCGAGACGGAGTTCGGGCGCAGGCTGCTGGAGAACTTCCGCGCGCTGGCGGCCGGTCGCGGGGCGTCGGGATCTTCCGTCGCGCGAGCTCCGGCGGTCGGCGAAGCGGCTTCCGGCCACTCCGGCACCAGCGCAACGTCGCAGCGCACCAAGGCCGTGCGGGCCGGAACCGCGGGCCCGGGCCACGCCGGCTCGGTCAATCCGAACCGCGCCGCGACTCCCGCTCGCACCACCGCGGCTGCGGACCGCGCCGGAGCCGTGAAACCGAGCGACACCGACGCCGCTGCGCCCGCCCGCACCGCAGTGCACTACACCGCGCACGTCCGCGAACTCCCCGGCGCCATCGACGCCGATGCGGCGTTCACGCGGCTGTTCGCCGCATCGGAAACCGCGTTCTGGCTGGACTCCTCCAGGGTCGAGCCGGGCATGGCGCGGTTCTCGTTCTTCGGCGACGGTTCCGGCCCGCTGGCGGAAACGGTGCGCCACCGGGTGGGCGAGTCCCCGCCGCTGTTCGACGAGCTGCGCGCGCAGCTGGCGCGCCGGGAGGTGTCCGCGCCACCGCTGCCGTTCGATTTCGTCGGCGGTTACGTGGGCTATTTCGGCTACGAGCTCAAAGCCGAGTGCGGCGGTGACGCCCGGCACCGCGCCGAGACTCCGGACGCACGCTGGTTGTTCGCCGACCGCTTCGTCGCCGTGGACCACGAGCAGGACGCGACGTACCTGGTGGCGCTGAGCACCGGCGCGGAAACCGCCCGCGGCGCCGCCGCCTGGCTGGACGAGACCGGCCGTGAACTGCGAACGCTCCCGGCATCGCCGGATCCGCTGGCCGGGCACCGCGGCACGTCCGCGGTCGAACCGGACCGCGAGAGCTACCTCGCCGCCGTCGAGTGCTGCCGGGAATCGTTGCTGGCGGGGGAGAGCTACGAGATCTGCCTGACCACCGGCGCCGAATTCGCAGCCGTGGACGGTGGATTCGAGGCCTACCGGCGGCTGCGGACGCTGAATCCCGCGCCGTACTCGGCTTTCCTGCGCTTCGACGACGTGGAGGTGGCCTGTTCCTCGCCGGAGCGCTTCTTGAAGGTCAGCGGCGGCGTGGCCGAGGCGAAGCCGATCAAGGGCACCGCGCCGCGCGGGGACAGCCCGGAAGCCGACGCCCGACTGCGCGCCGACCTCGCCGCGGATCCCAAGTGCCGCGCGGAGAATCTGATGATCGTGGACCTGCTGCGCAACGACCTCGGCCGGGTGTGCAGGCCGGGTTCGGTGCACGTCCCGATCCTGATGGAGGTGCAGAGCTACCAGACGGTGCACCAGCTCGTCTCCACCGTGCGCGGGGAGATCGACGACGGCCGGGACGCGGTGGACTGCGTGCGGGCCTGCTTCCCCGGCGGTTCGATGACCGGGGCGCCGAAGCGGCGCACGATGGAACTCATCGACGACGTGGAGCAGCGGGCGCGCGGCGTCTACTCCGGCGCACTGGGCTTCTTGAGCCTCAACGGCGCCGCGGACCTCAACATCGTCATCCGCACTTTGGTGCGCAGCGGCGGGAAATGGCGCACCGGGGCGGGCGGCGCGATCGTGCTCGGCTCGGATCCGGCGGCGGAGTACGAGGAGATGCTGCTGAAGGCGGCCGCACCGGCACCTGCTCTATCCACAGTGGACTGATCGGTGCCGGCCGGTAACTCCGTCGCGCGGCGGCACGGCCCCGAACCACTCGGTCGTGCGACTCCAGCGGCGCGCTCGGCTCGGCCAGGGTGGAGGGGTGCTCGAACCGGGCACGACGGCACCGCAGACAGGGAGGAAAGCGATGGAGCGAGTGGTTCTGCTCGACGAGGACGGGCGAGCCGTGGGCACCACCGACAAGGCCACCGTGCACCACGAGGAAACACCGCTGCACCTGGCCTTCTCCTGCTACCTGTTCAACCCGCGCGGCGAGCTGCTGCTGACCCGGCGGGCGCTGAGCAAGCCGACTTGGCCGGGGGTGTGGACGAACACCTGCTGCGGCCATCCCGGTCCGGCGGAGACGCCGCGGGACGCGGTGCTGCGCAGGCTTTCCGACGAGCTCGGCATCGAGGTGGGCGATGTCGAACTGGTGCTGCCCGGCTTCCGCTACCGCGCGGTGATGGGCAACGGCGTGGTGGAGAACGAGATGTGCCCGGTGTTCCGGGCGATCACCGAGGTCACCGCGCACCCGAATCCGGCTGAGGTGGAAGAGGTGCGCTGGGTCTCGTGGGCGCAGCTGACCGCGGATGTGGCCGGGGGGACCGCGGAGATCTCGCCGTGGGCGAAGCTGCAGATCGACGAGCTCACCGGCCTTGGAACGGACCCGTCCCGCTGGCCGCTCGGCGATCCGGTGGACCTGCCGCCCGCCGCGCGGGAACCGATGAACGCGGCCTGAAACCGGCCGTGCTCCGGTTTCCCGGAATGGACGTGGTGCGTCCGTGGTTGCTGATCGGTGGGGGCCGACGCGTTCGCCCTCGGGCGGCGAGCGGCGCCGCTGGAACCCGATCACGCTCCAGGGAGGCCGGATATGAAGGCGGCGGTGTACTCCGAGAACGGCGGTCCCGAGGTCCTGCGCTACGAGGATGTCCCGGACCCGCGAGTGCGGGCCGGTGAGGTGCTGCTGCGGGTGGCCGCCGTCAGCGTCCAGGGCGGTGATCTGCTGCACCGGCAGCTGGTGCCGTTCGAGACCGCGCCGCACGTCGTCGGCTACCAGGCCGCCGGAACCGTCGCGGCCGTTGGCGAGGGCGTCACGTCGGTGCGCGAGGGGCAGCGGGTGGTCGCGTTCATGCCCGAGGGCTCGCACGCCGAGCTGGCCACGGCAGCCGAAGGGCACGTGTACCCGGTGCCGGACGAGCTGGACCTGCGGCTCGCCGCAGGCATCCCGGTCGAGTTCGGCACCGCCGACGAGTGCCTGTTCGAGTTCGGCGGGTTGCGCGCGGGGGAGACGGTGCTGGTGCAGGCCGCGTCCAGCGGTGTGGGCTTGGCCGCTGTGCAGCTCGCGAAGGCCGCCGGTGCGACGGTTTTCGGCACCGCCTCCAGCGACCCGAAGCTCGCCCGGCTCGCCGAGTACGGCCTCGACCACGGGATCAACTTCAAGTGTTCCGAGGTCGTCGCCGCGGGCCTGCGCCGCACCGGCGATCGCGGGGTCGACCTGGTCGTCGATCCGGTCGGCGGGCGCACCTTGGAAGGCAGCGTCGGCGCGCTCGCCTACCGGGGCCGGATCAGCTGGGTCGGCCAGGCCGGCCGGGACGAGCAGCAGCCGCAGCTCGCGCCGCTGATGTTCAAGAACGCTTCGCTCAACGGCGTCTACCTGGGCGGCGAGTTCGAGCACGCTCCGGAGCGCACGAGGTCGGTCATCGAACGGCTCATCGGCCGGGTCGCGGCCGGGGAGCTCACCGTCGTGCTGGACCGGGAGTTCCCGCTCGCCGAGGCAGCCGAGGCGCACCGCTACATCGAGAGCCGGGCCGCGTTCGGGCGAGTCCTGCTCATCCCCTGAGCGCTCGACTCTTTCCCCTGCGGAGTCGTCGGAACGTCCCGTGAAGTCCCGCTCTTTCACGGGTTTTCCGGCCCGCCGCGTTGGTAGCGTCCTGATCCGAAACGAGAGCCGGCGAGCCGAGCGGCAGGAGCGCGATGACCGGGATCACCGACGACACCGACCGATGGCTGCGGCGCTTCCGCCCTTCGCCGGACGCCACCGCGCGGCTGGCCTGCTTCCCGTACGCCGGTGGCGCGGCCCCGTACTTCGTCCCGGTCGCGAAGATGCTCGCGCCCTCGATCGACGTGCTCGCGGTGCAGTACCCGGGCAGGCAGGACCGCCGCGGCGAGGACTGCCTGGGCAGCGTCGAGGAGATCGCCGAACAGGTGCTCCCGGGCCTGCGCCGGTGGGCGGACGATTCGCTCGCGCTGTTCGGGCACAGCATGGGCGCCAGCGTCGCCTTCGAGGTGGCCCGCCGGTTGGAGGCCGAAGGCACACCGCCGCGCGCGCTGTTCGTTTCCGGCAGGCCCGCACCGACCCGCAACCGCGATGAAGGAATCCACTCGCTCGGCGACGACGCTTTCATCGCCGAGCTGCAGAAACTCGGCGCAGCCGCCGCGGTCGCCCTCGCCGACGAGGAGCTGCGGCGGATGGCGATGCCGTCGCTGCGCGCCGACTACCGCGCCGCCGAGACCTACACGTACCGGCCGGGCACCGACCTGACCTGCCCGGTGCACGCCTTGATCGGCGTGGACGACCCGAAGGTCACCGAGGACGAGGCCCAGGACTGGCAGCACCGCACCAGCGGCCCGTTCACGCTGCACGAATACCCCGGCGGCCACTTCTACCTGGACACCGAGACCGATGACGTCCTCGCGCTGCTGCGGCGAACGCTGGGGGCGTGACCACGGCCGGGGATTCGACGAGGTCGGAGCTGGACTGATGACGAGCCGAGTGCGAGCGGATTCCCGCCCGGGGAACCCGCTCGCACTCGATCATTTCCAGATGTGTCCCGGGATCGGCGATCAGCGCGCAGCGCCGTTCCGGGAAAGGGGTCGTCGACCCGTCACTTGATTTCGATGGCGTCGATCTTCGCCGGGGTGTTCCGGACGAGCGTCTTGCCCGGGTCGACCTTGAGCACGTCGCCGTTGTGGTCGTAGAGGTACAGCGTGTTGTTGCCCGCGTAGGCCTTGTCGACCCACCAGCCGCCGAAGTCCATCTTCCCGCCGTTCGCGTAGCAGTCGGTGCTGTCCTCGCCGCCGCTGCTGTGCGACCAGATCTGCGAGAAGTTCTCGTCGGGGTTGCACTCCACCTTGTTGATGGCGAAACCGGTCGCGGCCGGTCCGACCATGGTGAACGTGGCGGCCGCGATGATCGCGGCGGCCGCGCCGCGCGCCGTCTTCTTCGTGTTCATGACCATAATTCCTCCTCGGGGAGAATCCAGAACCCATGAGCGCACTTCGCGACTTCTCGAGTGCGTCGTGCAGAACAACAGTCCCAGCGGGTGCAGCCGACGGCAATTGTTGAAACGTTTTCCGGGGTCGCTTCTGCACTCTTTTGCATTGCGCGTGTCCGGTGGAGAAAAACCCGCACCAGGTCCGATCGCGTCCCTTCTGTGCTGGTAGGCGGCTTGCTGCGGTCGGCGGAATATGACAAAGCGCCCGATTTTGTTGCGCGTTCACGAGTTCCGGGAATTGAAATCCCGGCGGATCGCGTCGGGGCTCGTGAGTGGTGGTCAGGCGTCGAAGCGGCCGGTGCGAGTCGGTTCGCCGGAGGAAAACCCCGCGGTCGGCGTGCCGGGCGGTGCGGGCGGGCGCGTCGTGCGGTGGCGGATGGTGCAGTGCCGATCATGGTCGATTGGAAGAAGGCGCTCGCGCTGCTGGTGGCGGCGTTCGGGATTGCAGCGGTGGGCGTGTACGCGCAGGAAATACTCCCGGACGCCGTGCCGGACGCGGTCCCTGTTCTGGGCGTACGTGGTGGGAATGACCGCGGTCCCCGGTGTGGTCACCTATTTGCGCACTCGGCCGGATTTCGGCGATCGGGGCGTGGCGCTGACGACCGCGGTGAGTGTCGTAGCAGCGGGTGCGGCCGCGATTTGCACCTTCGTTTTCGGGCTGTTCGCCTTCCTCGTCGTCGCAGCGCTGCACTTGGTGCTGCGACGGTTCCTCCGGGCCGTTCCGGCCCTCGCCGTGTCGGCGGTCGTCCTGGCCGCG
>NZ_JAFRFW010000473.1:0-2321 GCF_017434145.1 Saccharopolyspora sp.
GCGAGGTCACCGATCCGCTGCTGGCCGGTTCGCTGCGGGTCGCCGAAGCGCTCGGGCCGCTGCTGCCGACCTGGCAGCGCGCCCCGATGCAAGCCCTCGCACGGCTGCACGTGCTGGCCGCCGCGGACCTGGCGGACGATCAGGAACGGCTGGGCCGCCCGCGGGAGGACCCGGCGGTCTCCGCGCGGCTGGACCTGCTCGCGCAGGTCGTCGCGGACGCGGGCGGCAAGTCGCAGGGGCTCGTGCCCGGTCCGGTGCAGGCCGCCGTGGTGCACGGCGAGCTGCTCGCGCTGTCCGCGTTCGGCGAGGTCGACGGCATCGTGGCGCGCGCGGCGGCGCGGCTGAGCATGATCGGCAGCGGGCTGGACCCGAAGGGGCTGGTGGTGCCGGAGGTCGCCTACTTCCGGCGGCAGCCCGACTACGTCGCGGCCGCCGAAGGTTTCGCCTCCGGAGAGCCGGACGGCGTCGCGAAGTGGATCGTGCACTGCTGCACCGCGCTGGAAACCGGCGCGCGGGAGGCGAAGTCCATCGCCGACGCCGTGGAGTCCTGATGAGGGCCGGCTTCGAGCGGCTCCGCCGCGGCAGCCGCTGACCGCACACGCGTCCGGAAGCGTGCATCCGCACCGCGACGGAACCGCTGGTCGACCGACGCGCGCACCGACCCCGAAGAACCGACGGGAGCGAAATGCCGAAGAAGGTCCTGATCGACTGCGATCCGGGCATCGACGACGCGCTGGCGCTGGCGCTCGCGCACGGCAGCCCGGAACTGGACGTCGTCGGCGTGACCACCGTGGCGGGCAACGTCGGCCTGCCGCACACCACGAACAACGCCCTGTGCCTGGCGGACTTCTACGGGATGGACGTGCCGATCGCGGCCGGCGCGGGCCGCCCGCTCGTTCGCGAAGCGCTGACGGCCGGCGACGTGCACGGCGGCAACGGGCTCGGGGGCGTGGTGCTGCCCGCGGCCACGGCACGGGCGATCGACGGCCACGCCGTGGATCGAATAGTCGACGAGCTGGCCGCCGCGCCCGGCGAGATCTCGCTGGTCGCGATCGGTCCGCTGACCAACATCGCGCTGGCGGTGCGCAAGGAGCCCAGGATCGTCGAGTGGGCGCGCGAGTTCGTCGTCATGGGCGGCTCCTACACCCGCGGGAACCGCAACCCGGCGGCGGAGTTCAACGTGCTCGCCGACCCGGAGGCCGCGGCCGTCGCGTTCGACGCGGGCTGGCGCACCACCATGGTCGGGCTGGACCTGACCGCGCAGGCCCGCGCCACCGCCGAAGTGCGCGAGCGGTTCGGTGCGCTCGGGCGGCTCGAGGCGGAACTGCTTTCGCCGATCCTGGACTTCTACGCACAGCACCGGCAGTACCGCGCCGAAGGTCCCGCGGTCCACGACGCCTGCGCCGTCGCGCACGTGCTCGATCCGGGGTTGCTGAGCACCGTGCCCGCGCGGGTGGACGTGGAGACGCACGGCCGGTTCACCTCGGGCATGACGGTGACCGACTTCGACGCGCCCGCCGAGCGCTGCAACGCGGACGTGGCGACGGTGCTCGACACCGAAGCCTTCTGGAACCGCGTGCTCACCGCCTTCGAGCGGGTCGCCGCCGAACTACCGGAGTGAACGGACTGCTCGTCCGGCCAGATTGGTCAGACGGTCCGTTCGCCCGGTCCGTTCGCTCAGAGATTCGGCTCAGCGCGTCAGCGAGCGCAGCGCGTCCCGCACCCGGCCGTCCGAGACCGCCAGCGCCGCCGCGGACCGCTCCACGTCGGAGCCGGTCAGCAGGTGCACCAAGTGATCGCTTATGAGCTTCAAGTGATTGGCGGAAAACTTTTCTGTGACCAGGACGAAACCCTGGAGTTGAAGTATTTTTCAAAAGAAGAAAAGCCGCAGCTGTTTACCGGTTCACACGTAGAGCTGTGGAATGATATCTTTTATCAGAAATAACTTTGAGGTTATATGGCCAAGGAGATTAAAACATAATGATTCGAAAAGTCAACCGGGAAGATATTCCCGAATGTGTCCAGGTCATCCGGCACAGCCATCAAACTGTAGCGGATGAATTCGGTTTCACAAAGGAAAACGCGTCGAGATACGTTGCTTTTGCCACAGATGAGAATCGGCTGATGTGGCATATGGATCATGAACACCGGCTTATGTTTCTGAATGATGAAAACGGGGCAATCCGGGGATATTACTCACTGCTTATGAAGCAGGATGGTGAATGTGAGCTGGGTAATCTTTCCGTATTGCCGGAGTACAGACATCAAGGAATAGGAACGGAACTGTTCAGGCATGCCATTGACACTGCCCGGGAACATCA
>NZ_JAFRFW010000474.1:0-23501 GCF_017434145.1 Saccharopolyspora sp.
CCGCAGCTTCGGGAACCGCTGCGCCGCTTCGGTCACCGTCGCCGGGACGTCGACCCTGGCGTGGAAGGCGCTGCCCAGCAGCAGCGGCACCAGCACGGCCTGCTGGTGACCGTCGGCGTGCACCGAAGCGAGCACGTCGCCGACGCGCGGCGCCGACAGGTCCAGGAAAGCGGTGCGCACGTCCAAGTCCGGCCGCTGGGCGCGCACCACGTCCAGCAGGGCGTGCACGGTGCGCGCCGAGCGCGGGTCCCGGCTGCCGTGCGCCACGGCGACCAGCGCGGGGGCTTCGCCTGCGCTGGACAGGTTCGGTTCGGTGCCGAACGCGCCGGGCTCGAAGGCCCCGGGCCCGAACGCGCCGGGCCCGAACGTGCCGGAACCGAACGCGCCGGGGCTCATGTCGCCACCACCCGCGTCACGCCGCGACGGCCGCGGCCAGCGGAGCGAGCGGCAGGCCGATCAGCCCGGCGGCCAGCGTCGTCCCGTCCGACGGGTCGATCACCAGGAACGAGCCGGTGCGGCGGGAATCGGCGTAGTCGTCCACCGGCAGCGCCTCCGCCGTGCGGAACTGCACCCGGCCGATCTCGTTGAGCTGCAACGCATCCGGAGTGTCCACACTGGCCAGCCGCTGCTCGTCGAAGCGGGCCGACAGCTCGGTGACCATCGCCTGCACGGTCCGGGTGCCGTGCTTGACCAGCACCCGCGCGCCCGGCTGCAGCGCCTTCTCCGCCAGCCAGCACACCGTGGCGTCCAGCTCGTCGGTGACCCGCGGTGCGGGCTCGGCCGAAGCGATCAGGTCTCCGCGGGCCAGGTCCACGTCGTCTTCCAGCAGCAGCGTCACCCCGCGGCCGGCGGCCGCGCGCGGCGCGGGCCCGTCCGGTGTGTCCACCTTGGACACCCGGGTGCGGATGCCCGCGGGCAGCACCACGACCTCGTCGCCCTCGGCGATCACTCCGGCGGCGATCTGGCCCGCGTAGCCGCGGTAGTCCGGGTACTCGGTGGTGCGCGGCCGGATCACCGTCTGCACCGGCATCCGGAACGGCGCGTCGAACGGGTCCGGCGCGACCGGCACGCTCTCCAGGTGCTCCAGCAGCGACGGCCCGGAGTACCAGGGCGTGCGCTCGGAGCGCTCCACGACGTTGTCCCCGTGCAGCGCGGAAACCGGGATCGTCACCACGGCGTCGTCGGCGTAGCCGAGCGCGCGGGCGTGCTCGGCGAACTCGGCGGCGATGCGCTCGTGCACCGCGCCGTCGAAGTCCACCATGTCGATCTTGTTGATCGCCAGCACCAGCCGCGGCACGCCCAGCAGCGCCAGCACCGCGGCGTGCCTGCGGGTCTGCTCGATCACGCCCTTGCGCGCGTCCACCAGCAGGATCGCCAGCTGCGCCGTGGACGCGCCGGTGACGGTGTTGCGGGTGTACTGCACGTGCCCAGGCGTGTCGGCCAGCACGAAGGAGCGCTTCGGAGTGGCGAAGTAGCGGTAGGCCACGTCGATCGTGATGCCCTGCTCGCGCTCCGCGCGCAGCCCGTCCACCAGCAGCGACAGGTCCGGGGTCTGCAGACCGCGGTCCGCGCTGGCGCGGTGCACCGCGTCCAGCTGGTCGGCCAGCACCGACTTCGTGTCGTGCAGCAGCCTGCCCACCAGCGTCGACTTGCCGTCGTCCACCGAACCGGCGGTGGCCAGCCGCAGCAGATCGGTGTGCACCGGCAGCTCCACCTGCGTACCGGAGTCCGGCGCGGTGCGCGTGGTCGTCTCGGTCATCAGAAGTCTCTTCCTGGGATCGTTCCTGCGTAGCTGGTGGAGTTGGGGACCGGGCCGCCGGTGCGCTGCCGGCTCGACCCGCGGTTCTGCCGAAGCGGTGCGCACTCGATGGAGCGGTCAGGCGGCGCGTGGTGCGGACGCCGAGATCAGAAGTAGCCCTCGCGCTTGCGGTCCTCCATCGCGGCCTCGGACATCCGGTCGTCCGCGCGCGTCGCGCCGCGCTCGGTGAGCCTGCTGGCGGCCACCTCCGCGATCACGTCGTCCACGGTGTAGGCCTCGGACTCCACCGCGCCGGTGCAGGAGCCGTCGCCGACGGTGCGGTAGCGCACCGTCTTCTCCGCGACCTCCTCACCGTCCTGCGGACCGCCCCACGGACCGGAGGTCAGCCACATGCCGTCCCGCAGGAACACCTCGCGCCGGTGCGCGTAGTACATCTGCGGCAGCTCGATCTTCTCCCGCTGGATGTAGCGCCACACGTCCAGCTCGGTCCAGTTCGACAGCGGGAAGACCCGCACGTGCTCACCGGCGCGGTGCCTGCCGTTGTAGAGGTTCCACAGCTCCGGGCGCTGCCTGCGCGGGTCCCACTGCCCGAACGCGTTGCGCAGGCTGAAGATCCGCTCCTTCGCCCGGGCCCGCTCCTCGTCCCGGCGACCGCCGCCGAAGACCGCGTCGAACTTGTTCTCCGTGATCGAGTCCAGCAGCGGGGTGGTCTGCAACGGGTTGCGGGTGCCGTCCGGGCGTTCGGACAGCCGTCCGTCGTCGATGTAGTCCTGCACCGAAGCCACCACGAGCCGCAGGTCGTGCCGGGACACCAGCTGGTCCCGGAACGCGATCACCTCGTCGAAGTTGTGCCCGGTGTCCACGTGCAGCAGCGGGAACGGCACCGGCGCGGGGCGGAACGCCTTCAGCGCCAGGTGCACCAGCACCGTCGAGTCCTTGCCGCCGGAGAACAGGATCACCGGCTTGTCGAACTCCCCGGCCACCTCGCGGAAGATGTGGATGGCCTCGGACTCCAGGGCGTCCAGGTTGTCGACCTGCGGCGGCGCTTCCGCCGCCCCCGCCGGGTCCTCCGGCAGTTCGATCTGTTGCTCGGCGGTCATACCCGTCCTTTGCGCGTCAGGTGGTCGGTGGGCGGCCCGCCGCTTCAGGCGTGCAGCCCGCATTCGGTCTTCGAGCTCCCCGCCCAGCGGCCGCTGCGCGGGTCGGCGCCCGGCGCGGGCTTGGCCGTGCACGGCGCGCACCCGATCGACGGGTAACCGGCGGGCACCAGCGGGTTCACCAGCACGCCGTGCTCGGCGATGTAGGCGTCCACATCGGCATCGCTCCACGCCGCGATCGGATTGATCTTCACGATGTTGTTGCGATCATCCCAGGTCACGATCGGCGTGTTCGCGCGCGTCGGCGCCTCCACCCGGCGCACGCCGGTCACCCACGCCTCGTAGCGGGCGAGCGTGTTGCGCAGCGGCACCACCTTGCGCAGGAAGCAGCACCGGCCGGGATCGCGGTCGTGCAGCTTCGGCCCCTCGGTGGCGTCCTGCTCGGCCACCGACTGCTCGGCCTGGGCGTTGACGATGTTCACGTCGTAGATCTGCTGCACCGCGTCGCGGGTGCCGAGGGTCTCGGCGAAGTGGTAGCCGGTCTCCAGGAACAGCACGTCCACCCCCGGCTTGGCCTTCGCGGCCAGGTCCACCAGCAGGGCGTCCTGCATGTTCGACGCGACGATCAGGCCGTCGCCGAACGTCTCCGCCGCCCAGCGCAGCGCCTGCTCGGCACTGGCCTCGGCGAGGCGCGGCGCGGCTTCGTCGACCAGTGCGCGCAGCTCGGCATCGCTGCGGCGAACTCCGATGTCCGTGGTTTCGACAGTCATGAGTCTCCGTCTCCTCAGCCGCTCGCCAACCCGACGAGCCGTACGGTGAACACCCGCAGGCACGCCTGGCATTTCCAGGCGCCCGCCGGTTCGGCTTCCGGGATCAGTTCCTCGTCCCCGCAGTACGGGCAGTAGAACGGGACCGCCCGGCCTTCCGGGGCGGCTTGCGCGCTCACTTCAGGTCGTCCTCTTCGGCGCGCCCGACCCACTGGGCGAACCGCTCGCCGTCGGTGCGCTGGGCGAGGTAGTTGCGCACCAGGCGCTCCACGTAGTCACCCAGCTTGTCCGAGGTGACCTTGTGCCCGCGGATCTTGCGGCCGAACCCGGCGTCCAGCCCGAGCCCGCCGCCGAGGTGCACCTGGAAGCCCTCGACCTGGTTGCCCTCCTCGTCGCGCACCATCTGGCCCTTCAGGCCGATGTCCGAGGTCTGGGTGCGGGCGCAGGCGTTCGGGCAGCCGTTCAGGTTGATCGTCACCGGGTCGCGCACGTCGCCCTGGATGTCCTCGAGCCGCTGCTCCAGCTCGTTGATCAGGTCGATGGCGCGCTGCTTGGTCTCGACGATCGCCAGCTTGCAGAACTCGATGCCGGTGCAGGCCATCACGTTGCGCCGCCACGGCGTCGGCGTGGTGTGCAGGCCCAGCTGCGCCATGTCCGCGACCAGGCCCTCCACCTGCTGCTGCGGCACGTCCAGCACCAGCAGGTTCTGCTCCACGGTGGTGCGCACCCGGCTGGAACCGACCCGCTCGGCGGCCTTGGCTGCCTCCATCAGCGTGGCGCCGCTGACCCGCCCGGCCTGCGACTTCACCCCGACGTAGAAGTTGCCGTCCTGCTGCGGGTTCACGCCGAGGTGGTCGCGGTGCCCGCCCGGGGTCTCCGGCGCCGGGCCGTCGATGAGCTTGCGGCCGAGGTACTCGTCCTCGATGACCTGCCGCGTCTTCTCCGCGCCCCAGTCGTCGACCAGGAACTTCATCCGCGCCCGGTTGCGCAACCTGCGGTAGCCGTAGTCGCGGAACACGCTGGTCACCGCGTGCCAGACCTCGGCGGCCTCCTCGATCGGCACCCAGGCGCCCAGCCGCACCGCCAGCTTCGGGTTGGTCGACAGGCCGCCGCCGACCCACAGGTCGAAGCCGGGGCCGTGCTCCGGGTGCTCGACGCCGACCAGCGAGATGTCGTTGATCTCCGGCACGGTGTCCCAGCGCGGTGAGCCGCTGATCGCGGTCTTGAACTTGCGCGGCAGGTTCGACAGCGACTGGTCGCCGATGTAGCGGTCGGTGATCTCCTTGATCGCGGGCGTCGCGTCGATGATCTCGTCCGCGGCGACCCCGGCGACCGGCGAGCCCAGCAGCACGCGCGGGCAGTCGCCGCACGCCTCGGTGGTGTAGAGCCCGACGGCTTCCAGCTTCTGCCAGATCGTCGGCATGTCCTCGATGCGGATCCAGTGCAGCTGGATGTTCTGCCGATCGGTGATGTCGGCGGTGTCGCGGGCGTAGGTCTGCGAGATCTCGCCGACGACCCGCAGCTGCTCGGTGGTCATCGCGCCGCCGTCGACGCGCACCCGCAGCATGAAGTAGGAGGCGTCGAGCTCTTCCGGCTGGATCGTGCCGGTGCGGGCACCGGGGATGCCTTCGGCCCGCTGGGTGTAGAGACCCATCCAGCGGAACCGCCCGCGCAGGTCGGCGGGGTCGATGGAATCGAAGCCGCGGTGGGCGTAGATGTTCTCGATGCGCTGGCGCACGTTGAGCGGGTTGTCGTCCTTCTTGGACCGCTCATTGCCGTTCAGCGGCTCGCGGTAGCCGAGAGCCCACTGCCCCTCACCACGTGTTTTGCCCTTGCGGGCCGGGGTGCGGCGTTCGGTGCGGCTCGGAGCTTCCGTCGAAGGGGCCATGGCCGGACCTCCGTGGTGGTGGACTTCAGGCGCGGTTCGACGCCGTGCGGGTCCAACGGAGGTGTCCGCAGTCGGCGTCTCCCCGGCGCCGACTGGACAGTTCGAAAACGCGGCGGCGGGTTCAGCCCTGGCGACGGCAAAGCGCGCTGGACACCCGCCGCAGGTCCACGTAGCGGCGGGCGACCAGCAGAAGCCTAGTTGCGGGCGCACCCATACAGGTCAGCGTGCCACGGGTCCATCCTGTGGTCCATGATCAGCCGAATAGTGAGACGAGGGTCAAACTCGGGCGCACCCCGGCGCCGGGCTCCGGCTTTGGGACACTGGAAGGGTGCCTTCGCAGCCACCACCAGGTGAACCGGCCCCGACCGACGGTGCACTGCCCGCCGGCGCGCTGACCGATCTCGGGCAGCGGCCGTTCGGCGTGTACGTGCACGTCCCGTTCTGCGCCACCCGCTGCGGGTACTGCGATTTCAACACCTACACCGCCGACGAGCTGGGGTCCGCGGCGGGATTCGCGGACTGGCTGGACGGGCTGCGCGCCGAACTCGACCTCGGTGCCCGAGTGCTGGACGCGGGCGACTCGCCCGTCCCGAGTGCTGAGACGGTGTTCGTCGGCGGCGGTACCCCCTCGCTGCTCGGTGTCGAACGGCTCGGCGCCGTGCTCGATGCGATCCGGTCGTCCTTCGGCCTCCGCGCCGACGCCGAGGTCACCACCGAATCCAACCCGGAATCGACCTCGCCGGAGTTCTTCGCGGGCCTGCGCGAAGCCGGCTACACGCGGATCTCGCTGGGAATGCAGTCGGCGGCCGAACACGTCCTGCGCGTGTTGGAACGCCGCCACACCCCCGGCCGGGCGGTCGCGGCTGCGCAGGAGGCGCGGGCGGCCGGGTTCGGCCACGTCAACCTCGACCTGATCTACGGCACGCCGGGGGAGACCGACCAGGACCTGCGGGACTCGTTGGACGCGGTGCTCGAAGCGGGCGTGGACCACGTCTCGGCGTACTCGCTGATCGTCGAGGACGGCACCGCGATGGCCCGCAAGGTCCGCCGCGGGGACCTGCCGATGCCGGACGAGGACGTGCTGGCCGACCGCTACGAGATCCTCGACTCCAAGCTGGCCGAGGCCGGTTTGCGCTGGTACGAGGTCTCGAACTGGGCTTCCGATGACGACGCCCGCTGCAGGCACAACCTGGGCTACTGGCAGGGCGGCGACTGGTGGGGCGCCGGACCCGGCGCGCACAGCCACGTCGGTGGGGTGCGCTGGTGGAACGTCAAGCACCCCGCGCGCTACTCGGCGCTGCTGGCCGACGGCGCCTCGCCTGCGCAGGCGCGGGAAGTGCTCGATGCCGAGGACCAGCGGGTGGAGCGGATCATGCTCGAACTCCTCGTCGCCGAAGGGCTTCCGGTCGCAGCGCTGGACGCCGACGGGGCGGTCGCCGCCAAGCAGGCCGCCGAGGACGGCCTGCTGCTGCCGGACGCGCTGCGCGCGGGCCGTTGCGTGCTCCCCGACCGCGGCCGCCGGCTTGCCGACGCGGTCGTGCAGCGGTTGTTGTGAGCGGGCGGACGCAGTGGACGGAACGGGCGCTGCTCAAGAAGGAGCGCTGACCGGTATGCCGTTCGCATCGGCGGCTTCGGCCAGCCGAGCGGCATAGGTGATCATCAAGTCGGCGTCGACCGCGATCGCGGCCGCCAAATGGATCGCGTCAAGCGAACGGAGCTGGTTCGGTTCGATCCGGCGGGACAGATTCATGATCTCGGCGTCCAACGGGTGCTCGGCAATGCCCAGCATGGCCTGTCGCAGGTCCTCGGCCATCTCCTGGTACGAGGCAGCGGCACGAGTGCGCAGTGCGCGAGCAACCTCGGTCCATGCCAGCGAAGCGGAAAGCAGCAGTGTGCCGTCCCGGTGGAGCCGATCGATCTCCTCGGCGAGCGGTTCGGACTCGGCTTCTTTGATCGCTCGTTTGAGCAGCGCGCTGCTGTCCACGTAAACGCGCATCAGAGCCGGTCGTCTCGGTCGAACAGGTCGATGCTGCGCTGACCTTCCGGAAGTGTCTTCGTCGGGATGACTTTGCGATATGCACCGCGCGGCGGGAGCACCTTGCCGGAGGCGATCAAGTGCTCCCACTCATGGTGCGGGGTTTCGGGCTGGGACAAACCGAGAAACTCGTCGAGCGCCGCGCGCAGCAGCTCCTGCTGCGAGCGTCCGGTTCGTTCTGCCTCCTCGCGAAGTGCCTGCTCAGCCTCGGGACGAAGGCGCAAGTTGAGAGCCATGTGATGATGGTACCGAGAATGGTGCGGGCATTGGTACCACTTTCGAGGAGCTCGCCAGCAAGGGCCTTGGTGCCCTGGTGGAAGGTGTTGCGAACGTGCGCGGCTTTCGGATCAAGGGCTCCGGGACCGTAAACTCGATGGCGGCGGGTGCGAACCGGGCGACGAGGAGGTGACTGGGTGAACGCCGATCAACGCCGGATCGAGATCCTGCGGGCCATCGTGGCCGACTACGTGTCGACGAACGAACCCGTGGGCTCGAAGGCGCTGGTCGACCGGCACAACCTCGGAGTGTCCAGCGCCACCGTGCGCAACGACATGGCCGCCCTCGAAGAGGAAGGCCTCATCGTCCAGCCGCACACCAGCGCGGGCCGGATCCCGACCGATGCGGGCTACCGGTTGTTCGTGGACCGGCTGCACGAGATCAAGCCGCTCACCACCGCCGAACGCCGTGCGATCCAGGCGTTCCTGGAAGGCGCGCTGGACCTGGACGACGTGATGCGCCGCAGCGTGCGGCTGCTGGCCCAGCTCACCCAGCAGGTCGCGGTCGTGCAGTACCCGACGCTGGCGCGCTCCACGGTGCGGCACGTCGAGGTGGTCACGATCACCCCGGCGCGGCTGATGCTGGTGCTGATCACCGACACCGGCCGGGTGGACCAGCGGATGGTCGACCTCGGCGATGTGATCGGCGACGAGGACGTGTCCCGGCTGCGCGGGGTGCTGAACCACGCGATGGCCGAGAAGCGGCTCGCGGACGCCTCGGCGGCCGTGGCCGAGTTGCCCGAGCAGTCCCCGCCCGAACTGCGCGACACCATGACGCGGGTCAGCAGCGTGCTCATCGAGTCGCTGGTGGAGCACCCCGAAGAACGCATGGTGCTCGGCGGCACGCCGAACCTGACCCGCAACGTCGCCGACTTCCCGAACTCGCTGCGGCAGGTGATGGAGGCGTTGGAGGAGCAGGTCGTGGTGCTCAAGCTGCTGGCGGCCTCCCGCGACGCGAGCACGGTGACCGTGCGCATCGGGATGGAGAACGAAGCCGAGGAGATGCAGACGACGTCGGTGGTGTCCACCGGTTACGGCACGCATGGGATGGTGCTGGGAGGCATGGGGGTCGTCGGCCCGACCCGGATGGACTATCCGGGAACGATGGCGGCGGTCCGTGCCGTTGCAGCTTACGTGGGTGAGATCCTGGCGGGCCGGTGACGCAGCCGGCGCGGATCGCCCGCGCGAACTCGTAGACCGAGCAGAGGAAGACGTACAAGGTGGCCAGGGACTATTACGGGACCCTCGGGGTGGCCAAGGACGCTACGCCGGAGCAGATCAAGCGGGCTTACCGCAAGCTCGCCAGGGAATTGCACCCCGACGTCAACCAGGAAGCCGGCTCCCAGGAGCGCTTCCGGGAGGTGACCACCGCGTACGAGGTGCTCTCCGACCCGAAGAAGAAGCAGGTAGTCGACCTGGGCGGCGACCCGATGGCCAGCGGCGCGGAGGCCGGTGGCGGCATGGGCGGCGATCCGTTCGCCGGGTTCGGCGGCCTGGGCGACATCATGGACGCCTTCTTCGGCGGCTCCGGTGGTGGCGGAGGCGGCGGCCGCGGCCCGCGCAGCAGGGTGCAGCCCGGCTCGGACGCGCTGCTGCGGCTGGAGCTCACGCTGGAGGAGTGCGCCAGCGGCGTGAACCGGGACATCACCGTGGACACCGCGGTGCTGTGCGACTCCTGCGACGGCGGCGGGTCGCGCGCGGGCAGCGCGCCCTCCACCTGCGACACCTGCGGTGGCCGCGGCGAGGTGCAGTCGGTGCAGCGCTCGTTCCTTGGCCAGGTCATGACGTCCCGGCCGTGCCCGGTCTGCCGTGGTTTCGGCGAGGTCATCACCGATCCGTGCCAGCAGTGCGGCGGTGACGGCCGGGTGCGCGAGCGGCGCACCATCACCGTCAAGATCCCCGCGGGCGTCGGCGACGGGATGCGGGTGCGGCTGGCAGGCGAAGGCGAGGTCGGGCCCGGCGGCGGTCCGGCGGGCGACCTGTTCGTCGAGGTCGAGGAACTCCCGCACGAGCGGTTCGTGCGCGACGGTGCGGACCTGCACTGCAACGTCGAAGTCCCGATGACGGCGGCCGCGCTGGGCACCGTGATCACGCTGGACACGCTCGACGACAGCGAGGAGATCACCGTCGAGCCGGGCACCCAGCCGGGCACCGAGCGGGTGCTGTCCGGGCGCGGACTGCCGAAGCTGCGTTCCAACGGCCGGGTCAGCGGGCACGGTGACCTGCACGTCCACCTCGATGTGCAGGTGCCGACCAAGCTGGACGACGAGCAGGGGGAGCTGTTGCGCAAGCTGGCCCCGCTGCGCGGTGAGGAGCAGCCGGAGCCGACCGTGAGCGCGAGCGGCAACGGACAGCGGCAAGGGCTGTTCTCCCGGTTCAAGTCCTTCGGCCACCGCTGATCGACAAGATCGAGACGGTTTTCCGGGTTTTGTAGCGCGGACGGGTGACGCAGGGCTACCGTGTGTGCCTGCGACGTGCACGGGGGTTGGGGACCCGTCCACCGCATGGCTCGTGCAGCGAGCCTCCGCAGGGACGCTCGCCGGACAACCTCCCCCCTCGGTCCGGCGAGGCTGCGCCGCAGTCGGCCACCCCCAGCCTCGCTGCGGCGCAGCACCCCCGGGATGAGCAGCGGCCTGGTCCTGGGTTCCCGGGGGTCTGCGCGGTGCGCAGGGTGCCCGCGGGGTCGCTGTGGTCGCGCGGATAGCCTGGCGAGCATGAGCGACGACGACCAGGACTCCCTGTTCCTGCGCATGATGGCCGGCGAGATCCCGGCCGATGTGGTGCATGACAGCGAGCGCGTGTACGCGATCCGCGACATCAACCCGCAGGCGCCGACGCACGTGCTGGTCGTGCCGAAGACGAAGTACCGCAACGCCGCCGAACTCGCCACGGCCGATCCGGACCTGCTGGCCGAGCTGGTGCGGGTCGCGGGCGGTATCGCCGAGCGGGAGGGCATCGCCGAAGCCGGCTACCGGCTGCTGTTCAACACCAACGCCGACGCGGGCCAGACGATCTTCCACGTGCACCTGCACCTGCTCGGCGGGGAGAACCTGGGCGGGCTCACCGGCGGCCCGCTCAAGGGCTGACCACCGGAACACCCGTGATCGGCGGCGGAACCGCGTTGCCGATTGCTCTACCATCGGTGTCGGGAAGAACCGACCGACTCGCGCGCCAGCGCAGAAAGCAGGCCCGAACACTAGTGGCCGGAATCGCAGCGGATGGACCCGCCCAGTCCGGACAGCAGCAGTCCAGGGACGTCGAAAACCACCAGGCCCCGGCACCGCAGGCTCGAGCACCGCAGGCGGAGCCACCGCAGGAGACCGCCCCGGATCGCAACGGCGAAGCGCCGCAGGCGGCGATGTCCGCCCAGCGACTCTCCGCGCAGAACCGGCCGGAAGCGCGGTCGGTGCAGTCCAAGGTCACCGTCCCGGACAGCGCGGTGCTCGCCCTGCTCGGCAGCCGGGACGCGAACCTGCGGGTGGCCGAGGAACTGCTCACCGCCGACGTGCACGCGCGCGGCAACGAGATCACGTTGTCCGGTGAACCGGCCGAGGTCGCCTTCGCCGAGCGGGTGTTCGGCGAACTCGTCGAGATCGTGTCGAAGGACGACCAGCTCACTCCGGACGCGGTCCGCCGGGTGGTCGGGATGCTCTCGGCCGACGACAACGAGTCGCCCGCCGAGGTGCTCAACCTGGACATCCTGTCCAAGCGCGGCCGCACGATCCGTCCCAAGACGCTGAACCAGAAGCGCTACGTGGACGCGATCGACGAGCACACCGTGGTCTTCGGCATCGGTCCCGCGGGCACCGGCAAGACCTACCTGGCGATGGCCAAGGCCGTGCAGGCGCTGCAGACCAAGCAGGTCAACCGGATCATCCTCACCCGTCCCGCCGTGGAGGCCGGTGAGCGGCTGGGCCACCTGCCGGGCACGCTCTACGAGAAGATCGACCCGTACCTGCGGCCGCTGTACGACGCGCTGCACGACATGATCGACCCGGAGTCGGTGCCGCGGCTGACCCAGGCCGGGACGATCGAGGTGGCGCCGCTGGCCTACATGCGCGGGCGCACCCTCAACGACGCCTTCATCATCCTCGACGAGGCGCAGAACACCACGCCCGAGCAGATGAAGATGTTCCTGACCCGCCTCGGGTTCGGCTCCCGCATCGTGGTCACCGGGGACATCACCCAGGTCGATCTGCCCGGCGGGCAGCGCAGCGGCCTGCGCGTGGTCCGGGAGATCCTGGAAGGCGTGCAGGACGTGCACTTCGCCAACTTGGACAGCTCGGACGTGGTCCGGCACCAGCTGGTCACCGACATCGTCAACGCCTACGACCGCTGGCAGGCCCGCCAGGACGCCGAGGCCGAGCAGCAGTTCGCCCGCCACGGCCGCTCCGGCCGCGGCGGCCAGTTCCGGGAACGAGCATGAGCATCGAAATCGCCAACGAATCCGGTGTCGAGGTCGACGAGGGCACCATCGTCTCGGTCGCCCGCTACGCGCTGGACCGGATGAGCGTGAGCCAGCTCGCCGAGCTGTCCATCGTGCTCGTCGAGCTGAACGTGATGTCCGACCTGCACGAGCGCTGGATGGACCTGCCCGGTCCGACCGACGTGATGGCCTTCCCCATGGACGAGTACGACTCGTCGCGGCGCCCGGACTCGGCGGGTTCCGGGCCCGCGCTGCTCGGGGATCTCGTGCTGTGCCCCGCGTTCGCCCGCGATCAGGCGCGCAAGGCCGGGCACGGGCTGCTGGACGAGCTGCACCTGCTGACCGTGCACGGCGTGCTGCACCTGCTGGGCTACGACCACGCGGAGCCGGAGGAGGAGCGGGAGATGTTCGCGCTGCAGAACCGCATCCTCGCCGACTACCGCACGGCGCGCGCCGAGGCCGACCGGGAAGCGGCGCAGCGGGACGCGGACTCCCGCGTGCTCGGCGCGGTGGGGCTGGACCAGGGCTCCTCGCCCGAGGTCCCGCGCGACTGAGAAGGCTGGGACCGTGTTCACGAGTTCGACCGTTCTGCTGATCTGGGCGGTTGTCCTGGTGCTGGCGGCGGGGTTGTTCGCCGCCGCCGATTCCGCGGTCGGTGCGGCTTCGCGCGCCCGCGTGGACGAGTTGGTGCGGGAGGGCCGCGGCGGGGCCGAGCGGCTGGCCGTGGTGCTGGAGGACCGGCCGCGGCACGTGAACCTGCTGATCCTGCTGCGGCTGGCCTGCGAAATGGGCGCGACGGTGCTGGTCACGGTCGTGATCCTGCGGCTGGAGATCGCCGACGGGCTCGGCGCGCTGATCGCCATCGCGATCATGCTGGTGGTGTCCTACGTGCTGGTCGGGGTCGGCCCGCGGACCATCGGCAGGCAGCACCCCTACGGTGTCGGGCTGCTGGTCGCGGCGCCGGTGCGGGTGCTGGCGCGGCTGCTGAACCCGCTGACGCGATTGCTGATCCTGGTCGGCAACGGGATCACGCCCGGCCGCGGTTTCCGGGAAGGGCCGTTCTCCTCCGAGGTGGAACTGCGGGAACTGGTCGACCTGGCCGGTGAGCGCGGCGTGGTCGCCGCGGGCGAGCGCGAGATGATCCACTCGGTGTTCGAGCTCGGCGACACCATCGCCCGCGAGGTGATGGTGCCGCGCACCGAGATCATCTGGATCGAGCGCACCAAGTCCGCGCGGCAGGCGCTGGCGCTGTGCCTGCGTTCCGGGTTCTCGCGGGTGCCGGTGATCGGGGACAGCGTCGACGACATCGTCGGCATCGTGACGTTGAAGGACCTCACCGGGGCGATCGTGGAACGCGGCGAGCTCAGCCAGGCAGGTCCGGGCGTGGGCGAACTGATGCGCTCGACGAGCTTCGTGCCGGACACCAAGCGGCTGGACGAACTGCTCAAGGAGATGCAGCTCTCGCGCAGCCACCTGGCGATCGCCGTCGACGAGTACGGCGGTACCGCGGGCCTGCTGACCATCGAGGACATCCTGGAGGAGATCGTCGGGGAGATCACCGACGAGTCCGACCGCGAGGAGCACCGGCCGATCGAGCACCTCGACGACGGCACGGTCCGGGTGTCCTCCCGGCTGCCGGTGGAGGACCTCGGCGAACTGTTCGGCGTGGAACTGGACGGTTCCGAGGTGGAGACCGTCGGCGGTCTGCTCGCCCAGCGCCTCGGGCGGGTCCCCCTGCCGGGCGCGGAAGCCGAGCTGGAAGGCTTGCGGCTGCGCGCCGAGGGCGGCAAGGACCACCGCGGCCGCATCCGGATCAACGCTCTGCTCGTTCGCCGCGCGAACGGGGAGACCGCACCGCAGCGCGCGGGCCAGGTGGCCGAGCAGGACGGCGACAGCGGTGCCGACCAGGAAGGAAGCAGTGCCCGTGGCTGAGCAGGAGACCGCGGCCCCGGCGGAGCTGGACGCGGAGGACGCCAAGATCGTCACGCTGGCCCGTTCGGCGCGTGCCCGCACCGGTGCCGCCGAAGGAGCCGCGGTGCGCGACACCGACGGCCGCACCTACGCCGCGTGCACCGTAGCCCTCCCGTCGTTGCAGCTCACCGCGTTGCAGGCGGCGGTGGCCGCGGCGGTCGCCAGCGGTGCCGAAGGACTGGAGGCGGCCGCGGTCGTCACCGACGCCGCCGAGATCTCCGCCGAATCCGCCGCCGCGCTGCGCGACCTGTCCGCTTCCGCGCCGCTGCTGCGCGCGGACGGCCGCGGCGAGGTCGCCGGAGTGCTGCGCTGAGCAGGGCCGCTTCCGCCGGGCGGTCGGCGGTCGGGACAATGGCCTGGTGACCAGCACTCCAGACGCGCACCGCTCCGGGTTCGCCTGCTTCGTCGGCCGCCCCAACGCGGGCAAGTCCACCCTGACGAACAACCTCGTCGGCTCGAAGGTGGCGATCACCTCCAGCAAGCCGCAGACCACCCGGCACGCCATCCGCGGCATCGTGCACCGCGAGGACGCGCAGCTGATCATCGTCGACACCCCGGGGCTGCACCGGCCGCGCACGCTGCTCGGCCAGCGGCTCAACGACCTGGTGTACGAGACCTGGGCCGAGGTGGACGTCGTCGGCTTCTGCGTGCCCGCCGATCAGAAGGTCGGCCCCGGCGATCGCTACATCGCGGAGCAGCTGGCAAAGGTCGCCAAGCGGACACCGGTGCTGGGCGTGGTCACCAAGACCGACCTGGCGACCAAGCAGCAGGTCGCCGAGCAGCTGGTGGCGCTGCAGGAGGTGCTGGAGTTCGCCGACCTGGTGCCGGTATCGGCGGTGGACTCCTACCAGATGGACACGCTCAGCGACCTGCTCGTCGGCCACCTGCCGGAGGGGCCGCAGCTGTACCCGGACGGCGATCTCACCGACGAGCCGGAGACGACGCTGATCGCCGAGCTGATCCGGGAAGCGGCGCTGGAAGGCGTGCGCGACGAGCTGCCGCACTCGCTGGCGGTCGGCATCGAGGAGATGAACGAGCGGGAGGATCGCGACGACCTGCTCGACGTGCACGCGATCGTCTACGTGGAGCGGCAGAGCCAGAAGTCGATCGTCATCGGCCGCGGCGGGGAACGGCTGCGCGAGGTGGGTTCCCGCGCGCGCAAGCACATCCAGGCGCTGCTGGGCAGCAAGATCTACCTGGACCTGCACGTCAAGGTCGCCAAGGACTGGCAGCGCGACCCGAAGCAGCTGCGGCGGCTGGGCTTCTGATCGGTGATTCCGCTGGTCGAGGGGTCGGCTCGGGCAGGTCGGGCGATTTGCTCGAACACCCGCGGCTGGAGCACTCGTTCGGGTAGTTTTCCGATCAACCGCCGCGGCGGCTGCCGCGTTTGATCTCTTGACCGAAGGAATTGCAGTGACGAACCCGCATGGCGGTCCGCCGTCCGGTCCGCAGCCCCAACAGCCCTACGGGCAGCAGCCATATCCGCAGTCGGGTCCGCAGCCTCAGCAGTACCCGCAGTCCGGGCCGATGCCGCAGCCGGGTGCGCCCGCGCCTTACGGCCAGGCTCCTTACGGGGCGCCCGGCGGGTACGGGCAGCCGAATCCGGAGAACTACGCCCACTGGGGACAGCGGGCGCTCGGGTTCCTGATCGACTCGTTCGTTCCCGGCTTGATCGTCGGCATCATCAGCGGAGTCCTGCTGACCGTGGGCACCACCGCGGCCATGTCCGGTGACCAGGGCACCGCCATGACCACGCAGATCATCAACATGGTCGTGTCGCTGGCGCTGATCGCGTTCGTCATCTGGAACTCCTGCTACCGCCGCGGCACCACCGGGCAGTCGCTCGGCCAGCAGGTCGCGAAGATCCGGACGCTCAGCGAGCGGACCGGGCAGCCGCTGGGCTTCGGCTACGCCTTCTTGCGTCAGCTGGCCCACTTCCTGGACGGCATCGCCTGCTACGTCGGTTACCTCTGGCCGCTGTGGGACGAGAAGCGGCAGACCTTCGCTGACAAGATCATCGGTTCCGTCGTGGTTCCGGCGCCGGGGACGGGCGGTCCGGCACAGCCGGGTTACCCGCAGGCCGGTTACCAGCAGCCGGGGTATCCGCAGCAGCCCGGCGGCTACCCGCAGCAGGGTGGTTACCCGCAGCAGGGCGGCTACCCGCAATCCGGCGGTTATCCGCAGCAGGGCGGCTACCCACCGCAGACCGGTGGCCACCCGCAGCAGGGCTACGGACAGCCGCCGCAGCAGTGGTGATCATCGACACGTTTCGCAGGATGCCCCGGACGACCGGCCTGATCGCCGGTGCCGGGGCGTCCGCGCTCGTGCTCGGAACCACCGGGCTGCCGTTGCCCTGCCCGTTGCTCGCGCTGACCGGCTTGGACTGCCCCTTCTGCGGCGGCAGCCGGATGATCGGCGCGCTGTTGCAGGGCGACGTGGCGCTGGCCGCGGATTTGAACCTCTTCGCACTCGTCGTGGTCCTGCCGTTGGCGGGTGCCGTCCTGATCGCGATGGCCCGGGAAGAACTCGGCCGGGCATCGCGACATTGGCCTGCCGGACGGACCGGCCGAATCCTCACCTGCGCCCTGGCCGGGACGGTTCTCGCGTGGGGTGTCGTGCGGAACCTTCCCGGGTTCGAGGCGTTGCGCGCCTAGCGCGCCGTCACGACCAGAACTCTCGCTGGACTTCGGGGCCGAAATAGCCGGCTGATGCCCCGTAGAGCCCGAGGGCGAGCAACACCCAGAGGACGATGACGACCCAGCCGATGATCACCCCGGCCAACGCCATCCCACGACCCCGCAGCATCGGGTTCCTCTTGTGCTGGCCCAGCGCGACGTGACCCAGGATCACGCCGAGCGGCCCGAGGACGATTCCCAGCGAGCAGACCAGCCCGACCAGCGAGACGACCATCGAGGCGATCGACAGCCCGTTGTTCGAGGGCTGTTGGTGCGGATTCTGCTGGAACCCTTGGGGATGGTTCTGGTACGGGTTCTGCGGGTTGTACGGATTTTGCGGGTCGTACGGGTTCTGCGGGTCGTACGGGTTGGACATGCTTTCCTCTCGCCAGCTCCGGCCGGGCTCGTGCCCCGATGCGCGGGACGGACCTGTTCTTATCAGCCGGTTGCGCGATCACGGGACGGGATCGTTCAAATCGGGTGTTGCACCGGCCCCGCGGCCGGACGCCCGCAGCCGCCGCGTAGCCCAGTAGTGCGACGATTGGGTAGTGAGCCTTTACCGGGATACCGGCGTCGTGCTGCGGGTGCACAAGCTGGGTGAGGCCGACCGGATCATCACCCTGCTCACCCGCCGCAACGGCAAGGTGCGCGCGGTCGCGAAGGGCGTGCGGCGCACGACCTCGCGCTTCGGTGCCCGCGTGGAGCCGTTCTGCCACGTCGACGTGCAGCTGCACACCGGGCGCACGCTGGACGTGATCACGCAGGTGCAGACGCTCGACGCGTTCGGCGTGCACATCGTCGACGACTACCAGCGCTACACCGCGGGCTGCGCGGTGCTGGAGACGGTCGACCGGCTCGCCGCGGAGGAAGGGGAGCCGGTGCTGCGGCTGTACCTGCTGGTCGTCGGCGCGCTGCGGGCGCTGTCCGGCAGGGAACGCGATCCTTCGCTGGTGCTGGACGCGTTCTTGCTGCGCGCCATGTCCTATGCGGGCTGGGCGCCTGCGCTGTCCGAATGCGCCCGCTGCGGCGAGTCCGGGCCGCACTCCGCGTTCAACGTGCAGGGCGGTGGCGCGATGTGCGTGCACTGCCGACCCGCCGGTTCCGCGCGTCCGGCGCAGCAGACGTTGCCGCTGCTGGAGGCGCTGCTGCACGGCGACTGGCCCGCCGCCGAGGAGGCCGCGAACCCGGTGCGGCGCGAAGGCAGCGGCCTCGTCGCGGCCCACCTGCAGTGGCACATGGAGCGGCAGTTGCGCTCGTTGCCGCTGGTGGAGCGCCAGGAGCACGTTCCGGAGCTGATCCGCGAACGAGCCGCCGCGCTGGGCGGGACCGCAGACGTCGCCGATGCGGAAACCGCCGACGGGACCACCGGTTGATCGTGCGCAGCTGGCGTCCGTGCGACGCCCAGGCGGTGCACCGGATCTGCGTCGCCACCGGTGACGCGGGTGAGCCCGCACAGCAGATCCTCCAGGACCCGGATCTGGTCGCTTACGTCTTCGCCGACCCGTACGTGCTGCTGCATCCGGAGCTGGCGTTCGTCGCCGAATCCGGTGGCCGGGTCCTCGGCTACGTCGTGGCGGCATTGCACACCGAGGAGTTCTACGCGCGCTGGCAGCTCGAATGGTCACCGCGCTTCGCCGCCACGCATCCCGCGAGCCGCAACATCGACAGCCGCAACGCCGACAGCCAGTTGCGGGCGTTCCTGCACCGGCCGCGACTGATGCTTCCCGCGGATCTGGACCGCTATCCCTCGCACCTGCACATCAACCTGCTCGCGCACGCCCGCGGGCGCGGTGCGGGCAAGCAGCTGCTGCACGCGGTGTTCCACCAGCTCGCGTGGGCCGGTTCGCCCGGTGTGCAGCTCGGAGTGCGTACCAGCAACACCGGTGCGCAGGCGTTCTACCGGCGGACCGGGATGGTGCGGTTGCCTTCGGACGACCGGGTCGAGGTCCGCTACGGGAGACCACTGAACGGGTGACGCGGGCGTCCGGGAGAATGGACGACCGCCGCAGACACGAAGGAGAAGGCACCATGCTGCGACGCCGAGGGCGCGGATCCGACGACCCCAGCGTGAAGCCGCCGGACCCGCACGCCTCCGGGGCGGAGCCGCCGGACCTGCCCGCCGATCTCGTACCCCGGCACATCGCCGTGGTGATGGACGGCAACGGCCGCTGGGCCAACGAGCGCGGGCTGCCGCGCATCGAAGGGCACAAGCAGGGCGAACGGGTGGTGATCGAACTCGCCAAGGGGGCCATCGAGCTCGGCGTGAAGTGGCTGTCGCTGTACGCCTTCTCCACCGAGAACTGGAAGCGCAGCCCGGAAGAGGTGCGGTTCCTGATGGGCTTCAACCGGGACGTGATCGCCCGCCGGGTGGACGAGCTCGACGACCTGGGCGTGCGGGTCCGCTGGTCCGGCCGTAAGCCGAAGCTGTGGCGCAGCGTGGTCAACCAGCTGCAGTCCGCCGAGGAGCGCACCCGCGGCAACGAGGTGCTGAACCTGACCATGTGCGTGAACTATGGTGGCCGGGCCGAGGTCGGCGACGCCGCGCGCGAGATCGCCCGGTTGGCCGCCGCGGGCAAGATCAATCCAGAGAAGGTGGACGAGCGGACCGTGGCCCGGCATCTCTACCAGCCGGAGATGCCCGACGTTGATCTGTTCATCCGGCCGTCCGGGGAGCAGCGCACCTCCAACTTCCTGCTCTGGGAGTCCGCTTACGCCGAGTTGGTGTTCCAAGACACGTTGTTCCCCGATGTGGACCGCCGCCACCTGTGGCGCGCGTGCGAGCAGTACGCGGGCCGGGACCGGCGTTTCGGCGGTGCCATCGACCGTGCTGCGCAGGAGGAGGGCAGCACCGCTACCGCCCAGGAGGGCATCTCATGACCCAGGAGGCCGCCACTACCGCCGAGCTGCTGACCGCGGCCAAGGAGGCGCTGGAGACCTATCACGAGGTGAGCGTCGACGACGACGGCGCGTTGACCTTGCGCCACGGTGACGTGCCGTGCGCGGTGCAGGCCATGCAGCTTGCCGATGGGCTGACGGTGCTCAGCCTGACCTGCGTGGTGGCGTGGGACTTGCCGTTGAGCGAGAAGCTCGCGCAATCGGCGGCGGAGCGGGCCGGACAGGGGTTGTTCGGCACGCTCGGCGTGGTCCGCACCGAGCGCGGCATGGACGTGACCTTGCGCTACGCCTTCCCCGCGGAGGGCATGGAAGCGCAGCCGCTGGGCACGCTGCTGATGCTGGTGGTGTCGACGGCTTCGCAGCTGCGCGGGGAATTGCTCACCGAGGTCGAAGAGGACACCCCGGTGGACTGAGCCGGTCTCCCATCCGCTGAGCTGCGGGAATTCGCCGCGCGCAGCGAGATTCGCCGGATGCGTCCGACACACGCGGGCGTGTCGGATCGATCAGATTCGGACTCACCGGGTTCAGGGGTGCGTGCGGCCGGATGGGCGAGCTGGACAACGATCTCAGCGCACTCCGAGTGCCCGATGATCGGCCGAACGGGAGGCGCGTGAACTCGATCAAGTGATCATCGGTGCGGCCGGTCGGCGCCAGGTGCGAACGATTATCAGTTCTCGCTGGCACGATGAGCCGGTGACCACGACCTCCCGCTCGGCCGGCCGCGTGCCGGAGCGAGCTCGCCGCCGCATCACCTCGCTGGAGGTGCTCTGCGCCCTGCTGCTGGCGTCCCTGCTGTTCCAGGGGCCGATCAGCGGACTGCTCGATGTGCCGGGGCTGCGCACCGGATCCACCGTGTTCGTCGCGGTGTGCGTGCAGGCATTGCCGTTCCTGGTGCTCGGAGTGCTGATCAGCGGAGCCATCGCGGCGTTCGTGCCGCCGAGCGCCATGCGCAGGCTGTTGCCCGGCAACTCCGCTGCTGCGGTTCCGGTTGCCGGATTCGCGGGCATCGCGTTGCCCGGCTGCGAATGCGCTTCCGTGCCGGTGGCGCGGCGGTTGATGCAGCAGGGCATCGCACCGGCCGCGGCGCTGGCGTTCCTGCTGGCGGCACCCGCGGTCAATCCGATCGTGCTGGTCTCCACCGCGGTCGCGTTCCCCGGCGAGCCGGTGATGGTGCTGGCGCGCTTCCTCGGATCGCTGCTGACCGCCTGCGTGATGGGCTGGTTGTGGTTGCGCGTCGGCAAGGGCGAGTGGATCGCCGAACGAGCTCTGAGGCGCGCCGAGGTCCGCGAGCCGAGCGGTGGGCGGTGGGCGGTGTTCACCGAGACCGCGCGGCACGACCTGGTCGAGGCCGGCGGGTTCCTGGTGCTCGGCGGGCTCACCTCGGCGGTGTTCAACGTGCTGGTGCCCGCGGAGTGGATGCGCTCGCTGGGCGGGCAGCTCGTGCTGGGCGTGCTGGTGATGGCGCTGCTGGCGGTGGTGCTCGCGCTGTGCAGCGAAGCCGACGCGTTCGTGGCGGCCTCGATGGCCGGTTTGCCGCTGCTGCCGAAACTGGTGTTCCTGGTGGTCGGCCCCGCGGTGGACATCAAGCTCATCGCCTTGCAGGCGGGCACGTTCGGGCGCGCGTTCGCCGCGCGCTTCGCGCCTGCCACGTTGCTGGTCGCGATCGCCTGCTCGGTGCTGGTGGGCGCGCTGTTGCTGGGAGGTGCGTGATGCGCAGGGAGACACAGAACCTGCTGCTGGTGCTGCTCGGCGGCGCGTTGCTGAAAATCGCGTTCACCGGCGTGTACCTGCGCTACGTGAAGCCGTCACTGCTGCCCTGGCTGGTGCTGGCCGGGGTGGTCATGGTGGCGCTGGCGGGCACCGCGATCTGGCGGGACATCCGGGCCGGGGCGGCCGAATCCGCTCCGCCGAGACGGCAATCGAGCGGAGAGTCGACGCCACAGGTCTGCACCCGAGCCGCCGACGGCTCGGCCGGATCAGGCGCGGTGGTGCACGCGGACGCGGCCGGTCGTTCCGAGGAGAGCGCGGAGTCCCCGAGCGGGCACGCCGCCGCTTTCGCTGCTGGTGCGACGGCGGAAGGAACAGTCGGCGTCGAGCCCGCTGGTGGTTCTGTCGGCGACCGCGCGGCTGTCGCGGCGGAACCCGGCCACGTGAGCGCCGGCCATGAGCACCGTTCCCGCAGCCCGTGGATGCTGCTGCTACCGGTGCTCGCGATCTTCCTGGTCGGCCCGCCCGCGCTCGGCTCCGATTCGATAGGCCGCGCCGGGCAGCCCGCAGCCGTCCCGCAGCGGCCGAGCGGCACCGGCTCGTTGTTCGGGCCGCTGCCCCCGGGCGAAGCCCCGCTGCTGACCGTCTCGGAATTCCAAACCCGCGTCGTGTGGGACACCAGCGGTTCGCTCGACGACCGGGCCGTTCGCCTGCAGGGGTTCGTGGTGCACCCGGATGACGATCCCGGACGCACCCGGCTGGCCAGAATGCGGATCAGCTGCTGCGCCGCGGACGCCGCACCGGTGCTCGTCGACCTGTCCGGGCCCGCCGCCGCGGCCCTGGCGAACACCCCGGCCGACACCTGGATCGAGGTGACCGGCGCGTTGCGGACCGGCAGCGCGACCGAGGCCAACGGTCAGGTGCCGACGGTCGACATCACCGCAGTGCACGGAATACCGACTCCGCCCAACCCCTACGAGTACTGATCTCCACGGCACGGCGAGGCGCGAACGGAGGTGATCGCGATGCACAGCCCGCCGACCTGGTTCAGCGCGGAAGGCGCCGTCGGTCTACCGGGTTCACTCGGCCGAAGCGCAGTTCGGGCAGATGCCGATGATCTCCACGGTGTGCCCCACGTCGGTGAAGCCGTGCTCGCGGGCGATCCGCTCCGCCCAGTCCTCCACCGGAGGATCGGAGACCTCGACGGCGCGGCCGCAATGCCTGCACACCAAGTGGTGATGGTGCTCGGTCGAGCACCGGCGGTAGATGGCCTCGCCGGAGTCGGTGCGCAGCACGTCGATCTCCCCGGCGTCGGCCAGCGTCTGCAGCGTGCGGTACACGGTGGTCAGGCCGATGCCCTCGCCCTGCCTGCGCAGCTGCTCGTGCAGGTCCTGCGCGGAGCGGAAGTCGTCGACCTCGCTGAGCAGCCGGGAAACCGCCGCCCGTTGTCTGGTGGCCCGCAGTCCCGGCACACCGGCCGCGGAGCGCTCGCCGATGGTCACGCTGTCTCCGTATCCTGTCGGGTCTCTGGTGGCGGAGGCGTCCCGCGTCCCCGGGGGCGCGCCCCGGAGAGCTCCTCGGCGTGCGTGGCCGCGTCCGCGACGATGTGCGCGAGGTGCTCGTCGACGAGCCGGTACACCACTTCCCGGCCGTGCCGTTGCCCGTACACCACACCCGCCGACTTCAGCACCCGCAGGTGCTGGCTGATCAGCGGCTGCGTGACACCGAGTACGTCGACCAGTTCGTGCACGCAGCGCTCGGCCGTGCGCAACTGCAGCACGATCGCGATTCGCACCGGCGCGGCCAGTGCGCGCAGCAGCTCGCCGGCCTCGACCAGGGTCTGCTGGTCCTCGACCGGCGCGAGCCGGGGAGCTTCCCGCTCCGGGGAGTGGACGTGGTCCTCGGCGTGGTCCGGGTGGCCGGTGTCCGCCGCCGGGGCCGCGTCCGGCGCGGCCGCGCCCTCCGACGTGCACCCGGCCGCGTCGGCTCCGGCCGGTTCGGCGAGG
>NZ_JAFRFW010000475.1:0-8458 GCF_017434145.1 Saccharopolyspora sp.
CCGCGACGGCGGTTCCACCGCCCGCTCCGGCGGCGGGCTGTGGGTACCGAACAACCACGTGCTCGCGCGCGCAGGCATCGAGGACACCACCGACGACGCCACCGCCTACCTCGACCACATCGTGGGCAGCACCGCGCCCGCCGAGCTGCGCAGGGCTTTCCTGGAGCACGGACCGGAAATGCTCGCGACGGTGCTGCGGCGCACTCCGCTGCGGATGCGGTGGGTGCCGGGATACTCCGACTACTACCCGGAGGCGCCCGGCGGCCGTCCCGGCGGGAGGTCCATCGAGCCCGCTCCGCTGGACGGGCGCGTGCTCGGGCAGGATCTCGCCGAGCTGGAACCGGACTTCACCAAGGCACCACCGAACTTCGTGGTCACCCAGGCCGATTTCCGCTGGGTGAACCTGCTCGCCCGGCATCCGCGCGGCGTGCTGCGCGGTGTCCGGGTGGGACTGCGCTGGGCCTTCGCGCAGCTGATGCGGAAACGGCTGCTGGTGCGCGGGCAAGCGCTCGCCGCCGGGCTGCGCGTCGGACTGCGCAACGAGCAGGTGCCGCTGTGGCTGAACACCCCGCTGCTCGACCTGGTCCAGGACGACGAAGGCCGCGTGACCGGCGTCGTCGTGGACCGCGCGGGCGAACGCACCACACTGCACGCGCGCAGCGGCGTGGTGCTCGCGGCCGGCGGTTTCGAGCACAACGAGGTCATGCGCAAGCAGCACCAGCGCGAACCGATCGGTACCCAGTGGACGGTCGGCGCGAAGGCCAACACCGGCGACGCGATCCAGGCCGCGCAGGCGATCGGCGCCTCGATCGACCTGATGGACGACGCCTGGTGGGGACCGTCCATCCCGCTCACCGGCGGCCCGTGGTTCTGCCTGGCCGAACGCACCCTGCCGGGATGCATCCTGGTCAACGGCGACGGGCAGCGGTTCGTCAACGAAGCAGCGCCGTACGTGGACGCGGTGCACGCGATGTACGGCGACGGCGACGGGCCCGCGCGGAACATGCCGACCTGGCTGATCGCCGACCAGCGCTACCGCAACCGCTACGTGTTCGCCGGACTCGGGCCGCGGCAACCGCTGCCCCGGCGCTGGTACGACGCGGGAGCGGTGCGCCGGGCGGGCACCGTCGAAGAACTCGCCCGCAAGATCGACCTGCCCGCCGAGACCCTGCGCGGCACCGTGGACCGGTTCAACGGCTTCGCCCGCAGCGGCGAGGACACCGAGTTCCACCGCGGCCGCAGCGCCTACGACCACTACTACGGCGACCCGCGCAACCGCCCCAACCCGTGCCTGGCTCCGCTTGAAGTGCCGCCGTTCTACGCCGTGAAGATCGTTCCCGGAGACTTGGGCACCAAGGGCGGCCTGCGCATGGACGTGCACGCGCGAGTGCTGCGCGACGACGACACCCCGATCCCCGGTCTGTACGCGGCGGGCAACGCCAGCGCCGCGGTGATGGGCCGCACCTACGCGGGGCCGGGAGCCACGCTCGGCCCCGCCATGACCTTCGGCTACCTGGCCGCGCTGCACATGGCGGCGCAGCCGGCCGCACGGCAACCCGAATGACCGAGCTGACGAGAACCGCATCGAGCCCCGTTGGGGGGCGGACGGAGGAGACAGCGATGACTCAGCCGGAGCACAACGGCCACAGCGACTTGCGGACCATCGACGTCGGCACCCCGCCGACCAGGTTCGCCCGGGGCTGGCACTGCCTGGGGCTGTCCGAACCATTTAAGGACGGCAAACCGCACTCCGTCGAGGTGTTCGGCACGAAGCTGGTGGTCTTCCAATCCAGCGACGGCGAGCTGAACGTGCTCGACGCCTACTGCAGGCACATGGGCGGCGACCTCAGCCAGGGCACGATCAAGGACAACGCGGTGGCCTGCCCGTTCCACGACTGGCGCTGGTCGGGCGACGGCCGCTGCGCGGGCATCCCGTACGCCAAGCGGGTTCCGCTGCGCGCCCGCACCCAGGCGTGGACCTGCATGGAGCGCAACAAGCAGCTGTTCGTGTGGAACGACCCGGAGGGCAATCCGCCGCCGCCGGAGATCACGATCCCGGAGCTGCCCGAGGTGTTCTCCGACGAGTGGAGCAATTGGAGCTGGAACTCCGAGCTCATCGAGGGCTCCAACTGCCGCGAGATCATCGACAACGTGGTGGACATGGCGCACTTCTTCTACGTGCACTACGCCTTCCCGACGTACTTCAAGAACGTCTTCGACGGCCACATCGCGACGCAGTACCTGAACACCAAGGGACGCCCGGACGTCGGCAACAACGAGTCGAACTACGCGGGTGAGGACAACCTCGGCCGCTCGGAGGCTTCCTACTACGGGCCGTCGTACATGATCGACCGGCTGTGGAACGAGCACAACGGCACCACGATCGAGACGATCCTGATCAACTGCCATTACCCGGTCACCTCGAACTCGTTCGTGCTGATGTGGGGCGTGCTGGCGAAGAAGCTGCCCGGGCTCAACGACCGGCAGGCGGACAAGATCGCGCACAAGATCTCGGAGAACACCAGCGTCGGCTTCCTGCAGGACGTCGAGATCTGGCGGCACAAGACGCGGATCGACAACCCGCTGCTGTGCGAGGAGGACGGCCCGGTCTACCAGCTGCGCCGCTGGTACGAGCAGTTCTATGTGGACGTCGCCGACGTCACCGAGGACATGACCGGCCGGTTCGAGTTCGAAGTGGACACCACGCGGGCGAACAAGGCGTGGGAGCAGGAGGTCGCCGACAACCTCGCCCGCCGCGCGGCGCAATCCACGGACGGGGCGTGAGCGTGGCCGCGGACAGCTGGGCCAAGGCGCCGTCCTTCGACGACCGGCCGGAGGTGCGGGCGCGGCTGCGGGAGCGCACCGCCGCGGACCGCCGCGAGCAGCTGGAAGGCGGGCTGCGCCCGGTGGAGTGCGCGCGGTGCGGCTCCTGCGTGCTGGCGAAGAAGAACAGCCCCGACCACACCAGCATCCAGTGGACCGCCGAAGCCGTCGAGAACTGCCCCGAACTGACCACCCACGCCCCCGGCGGCAACACCGCGCACGTCGACGGCTGTCCGGACCTGTCGGCCAGCGTCAACCAGTCGGCGCACGCCCCCGACTCCGAAACGAGATGAGCGAACGGGCCGTTCGACCAATCCAGCGGGACGAACGGTCCGTTCACCGACTGCGTGCCACCGGCGTCTCCCACCGCGAGCGGCTTGGCCGCTGATGAAACAGATCCTGGGAGTGTTCATGTCCGCACCACGGACCCCCGAATCCCATCGGCTGAAGGTCGACGAGGTCGTCGAGGAGACCGCGGACGCCCGTTCACTGGTGTTCGCGGTTCCCGAGGACGCCGACGAGGCGTTCAGCTACGCACCCGGCCAGTTCCTGACCCTGCGGGTCCCGGACGACCGGGGCGGGTCGGTGGCCCGCTGCTACTCGCTGTCGAGTTCCCCGCACACCGACGGCGCGCTGCGCGTCACGGTCAAGCGGGTCGACGGCGGGCACGGCTCCAACTGGTTGTGCGACAACATCACCGCTGGGTCCACTGTGGA
Organism: Saccharopolyspora sp.; assembly: GCF_017434145.1. NCBI lineage: Bacteria > Bacillati > Actinomycetota > Actinomycetes > Pseudonocardiales > Pseudonocardiaceae > Saccharopolyspora > Saccharopolyspora sp. The sequence goes on from NZ_JAFRFW010000475.1 coordinate 3,540, forward strand.
GGTTCTGCCGCCCGCGGGGGTGTTCACGCCGAAGTCGCTGGACGGGAACTTCCTGCTGTTCGCGGGCGGCAGCGGGATCACGCCGATCATGTCCATCGTGCGGTCGGCGCTGGCGCGCGGCGACGGCCGGGTCGTGCTGGTCTATGCGAACCGGGACGAGAGGTCCGTGATCTTCGCGGATGCGTTGCGGGACCTGGCCGCGCGGCATCCCGGGCGGCTGACCGTCGTGCACTGGCTGGAGGCGGTGCAAGGGCTGCCGGAGGCGTCGGCGCTGCAAGCGCTCGCCGAGCCGTTCGCGGACTACGAGACGTTCGTGTGCGGACCGGCGGCCTTCATGGACATCGCTGCCCAAGCGCTCAAAGCCGTGAGCACGAACAAGGTGCACGTCGAGAAATTCCTGTCCCTGGAGCAGAACCCGTTCGAGGACGCGCCGGAGCCGGTCGAAGCCTCCGGCGAGGACGCCGCGACCGTCGAGGTCGACATCGACGGGGAGCAGCACCGGATCACCTGGCCGCGGCAGCAGCGCCTGCTGGACCTGCTGCTGGAACGCGGCATCGACGCGCCGTTCTCGTGCAGGCAGGGCGCGTGCAGCGCGTGCGCGTGCCGGATCAACAGCGGCGAGGTCGCCATGCAGCAAAACGACATCCTCGAGCAGGAAGACCTCGACGAGGGCATCGTGCTCGCCTGCCAAGCGCTGCCCGTCACCGACGAGGTGCACGTCAGCTACGAATGAACGGGCTCAGGGTCGTCGGTTCTTCGGCTCGGCGACTCGGCGCGCGAATTCTCCCGCACCGCCGGAAAACGCACTGCGAAAGGACTCCAGATGCCGATCGATCCGGACGTCGCCATCGGGGCGACGGTGGCCACCCAGGACGTCGAGTGGGATTCCTCCGACGTGCTGCTCTACCACCTGTCCCTCGGAGCCGGAGATCCGCCGACCGACCCCGGCGAGCTGCGCTACGCCTACGAGCGGGACCTGCGGGTGCTGCCCACGTTCGCGGTCGTCGCGCCGAACCTGCGGCAGTCCGAGCCGCCCGCGGTCTCCTTCCCCGGTGTCGAGATCGACCTGGCGAAGGTGCTGCACGGCGGGCAGGAGATCACCGTGCACCGCCCCATCCCGACAGCCGGCCGCGGACGCTCGACCACCCGCATCGCGGATGTGCAGGACAAGGGCAAGGCCGCGGTGATCGTGCAGGAGAGCACGCTGACCGTGGACGGCGAAGCACTGTGCACCACCCGATCGTCGATCTTCGCCCACGGCGAAGGCGGATTCGGCGGTGAGCGCGGGCCGTCGCACCGCGTGCAGCCGCCGGAGCGCGAGCCGGACATCGTCGCGGACTCGGTCACCCAGCCGCAGCAGGCGTTGCTCTACCGCCTCTGCGGCGATCGGAATCCGCTGCACGCCGACCCCGCGTTCGCCGAGGCGGCGGGCTATCCGCAGCCGATCTTGCACGGCCTGTGCACCTACGGCGTGGTGTGCAAGGCCGTGGTGGACAACGCGCTGGGCGGCGAGGCGGAGCGGGTCTCGTCCTTCGCCGCGCGGTTCACCGGCGTGGTCTTCCCCGGCGAGACGATCCGGACCCGGATCTGGGACGAAGGCGGCAGCCTCGTCGCGGAGTCCTCCGTCGTGGAGCGCGACTCGCGGGTGCTTTCGGACGTGGTGCTCGCGGTCGGCTGATCGCGGGGCGCTGCGGCGAATTGACAGTCGCCGCACGACCGCCGGATAGTCGGATTCGCGCATCGCGTTTCGAGATGTGCAACGCGGAGTCCGACTGGCTGCTCGTGCGAGTGTCGATTCGCAGGAACCGGAGGGAGCGCAGCATGGTGTACTACCGCCGAATCGGTGAGGTGCCACCGAAGCGGCACACCCAGCACCGCAGCGCCGAAGGCACGTTGTACTTCGAGGAACTGATGGGCGAGGAAGGCTTCTCCTCGGATTCATCGTTGCTGTACCACCGCGAAATCCCCTCGGCGATCGTCGACGCGACCCCGTGGGAACTGCCCGATCAGTCCACGGTGGCCAACCATCCGCTGAAGCCGCGGCACCTGAAGCTGCACGAGCTGTTCGACGATCGGGAGTGGAAGGCCCGCGACGTCGTGACCGGGCGGCGGCTCGTGCTCGGCAACGGCGACGTGCGGATCTCCTACGTGGCGGCCGGGGAGGCTTCGCCGCTGTACCGCAACGCCATCGGCGACGAGTGCGTTTACCTCGAGTCCGGCGATGCCGTCGTGGAAACCGTGTTCGGCGAGCTGCGGGCGGGTGGCGGCGACTACGTCCTGCTGCCGCGCGCGACGACGCACCGCTGGATTCCGCAGGGCGACGAGCCGCTGCGCGCCTACTGCATCGAGGCGAACAGCCACATCACCCCGGCCGCGCGGTACCTGTCGCGGTACGGGCAGTTCCTGGAGCACTCGCCGTACTGCGAGCGCGACCTGCACGGCCCGACCGCCCCGCTGCTGGCAGCGGGCACCGACGTGGAAGTGCTGGTCAAGCACCGCGGCCGCGGTGACGCACCGATCGGAACCCGGTACGTGTACCCGCAGCACCCGTTCGACGTGGTCGGCTGGGACGGGTGCCTGTACCCGTACACGTTCAACGTCGCCGACTTCGAGCCGATCACCGGGCGGGTGCACCAGCCGCCGCCGGTGCACCAGGTGTTCGAGGGCGCGAACTTCGTGGTGTGCAACTTCGTCCCGCGCAAGGTGGACTACCACCCGCTTTCCATCCCGGTGCCGTACTACCACTCCAATGTGGACAGCGACGAGGAGATGTTCTACTGCGGTGGCGACTACGGCGCGCGCAAGGGTTCCGGGATCGGCCAAGGCTCGATATCGCTGCACCCCGGCGGGCATTCGCACGGCCCGCAGCCCGGAGCCTACGAACGCAGCATCGGCACCGAACGCTTCGACGAACTCGCCGTCATGGTCGACACCTTCCGCCCGCTGGAACTCGGCGAGGCCGGCCGTGCCGCCGACGACGGCGCCTACGCCTGGACCTGGGCCGGCCGGGGCCCGCTGTCGTGAACGCGCGGCGGCGGCTGCTGACGGCCCGCTCCGGCACGCCCTTTCCGCTGTTCAGCCACGACGAGATGCGGAACTGATCTCTCTTAGCGAGCGGCTGGTTCGCCGACCGGGAGGTCGATCAGGCCGCGGTGTCGATGCCCAAGAGGGCGGCGGCGTTGGCCGAGCGAACTTTGTGCCGGTCGGTGGGGAGGTGGCCGAAGAAGGTGTCGATCTCCGCCCGGGTGGGCTGCTGGAAGGGGTAGTCAGTGGAGAAGATCAGCCGGTCGGTGGTCGTCACCGTCAGGGCGTGATGCAGCAGAGCGGGGTTGAGCATTCCCGAGGCCGTGAGAAAGACGTTGGTCCGGACGTAGTCGGAGATCGGGCGATCGAGGCCGGCGATGCGGGAAAGGCTGTCGGCGCGGTCGAGCCAGAAGGGCAGCAGTTCGCCCCAGTGACCCAGCACGATCTGCAGGTCGGGGTGGCGGTCGAAGGTGCCGCGCAGGATGAGCCGCAGCGCAGCGGTCGCCGCCTCCAGGTGCCAACCCCAGCCGAAGGTGGCCAGCCCCCGGTCGGTCATGGGGTCGAATCCCCGGTAGGCGGCATCGCGCAATGCCTCGGAGGGGATCTGCGGGTGGATGAAAACCGGCTGGCGCAGGTCGGCTGCGGCGGCGAAGAAGTCCTCGTAGGCGGGATCGTCGAGGAACCGGTCGCCAGACCGCCCATAGACCATGGTTCCCACGTGGCCCTGGGCTGCGGCGCGTTCGAGTTCGGTGGCGACGTGGCCGGGGGAGGAGATCGGCAGGGTCGACAGCGACCGGAAACGCGTCGGGTGGGTGCGGACGGCTTCGGTGGCGGTGTCGTTCGCCAAGCGGCTGAGCGCGACCGCCTCCGCCGGGGGCAGCGCCTGCGTTCCCGGAGGGGTGAGAGCGAGGACGGCCAGGTCGATGCCCTGGGCGTCCATGGTGGCGATCCGGCCGGCTCCGAGGTCTTCAAGCCGCTCGCCCACACCGCCCCGCTCGTTGAAGTGGAGACTCTCGTCCGGCTGCGGTACGGCCTTGAGGGCGGAGGTCAGCTCGGGCAGCATCCAGTGCTCTTCGATGCCGATGAGGGTCATGGTCGGCGTTCCTCCGGTCTCGCGACGCACGCCCCTGCGCGCTGGTGGACGGGGATCGGTGGGATTGCGGTTCCGCACCACACGTGGCGGAGCCGTGCGTGGCCAGCGCGCTTGCCCGGTAAGAGCGCATCCGAAGCAGGTCGTCGAGCGACTCCGGCCACCTGGCAAACGTAGACCCAGGGCCGGACCAAGTCGTCTCGGATGCCGCTGAGGCGGACGTGGTGATCGCCACGCGTCGCCGCATCGAGTCGGGGCTCTTCCGCATCCCCAACCCCGGCACAACGAAGAAGCCGCTCCCGCCTCAGCCGCGGAAACGGCCTCGAAAGGAGCGGTCGCACCATGACTAATTCGGTGGAGTTTGCACGAGCCCACTCGAACACAGAACCGCTATTCAGAGCCCAGGCCGGGGAACACCACCCGCCGGGAGGAGCCGACAAAAGCAGCCACCGCACCGTAGGGGCCTGCGGGGGCTCGACCCCCCGCAACCAATACGCGGAACGCAAAAAGGCTCGCGCCCTCCGCGAGCACGAGCCTCCCACAGCGAGAAGATTGCAGGAGCCCACTCGAACACAGAACTGCTGGTCAGAACCCAGGCCGGGAACACCACCCGCCGGGAGGAGCCCGACAAAAGCAGCCACCGCACCGTGGGGGCCTGCGGGGGCTCGGCCCCCGCAACTAATACGCGGAACGCAAAAAGGCTCGCGCTCTCCGCGAGCACGAGCCTCCTACTGCGTGGAGCTGAGGGGAATCGAACCCCTGACCTTCTCGATGCGAACGAGACGCGCTACCAACTGCGCTACAG
>NZ_JAFRFW010000476.1:0-3678 GCF_017434145.1 Saccharopolyspora sp.
CCGGACGCGCAACTGGAGTTCCGCAGCTTCTACAAGCTGCCGCGGGCGCAGGCCGACACGGAGAACTGCGTGGCGCACAACGGTTCGCTGATCCCGGTTCCGGGTCGCGACATCATGGTGCAGGCGTGGTACCAGGGCGGTGTTTCGGTGTGGGACTTCACCGATTCCGCGCGACCGCACGAGATCGCGCACTTCGACCGCCCGCCGTTCGACCCGGGCGAGCTGCAAACGGCCGGTTCCTGGTCGGCGTACTACTACAACGGGCACATCTACTCCAGCGGCATCCAGGAAGGGCTGGACGTGCTGAAGATCCGCGATCCGCGCACCGACCCCGCCGAGCAGGTCCGGTTCGAGGAGTTCAACCCGCAGACCCAACCGGTCCACGCCGGCTAGTCCGAAGTGGACAGATGACGCGGGCAGCCGGCTCCCCGGCCGGCGGTCCGCTCATGTGCGCCTGCGGCGAACTCCTTCCGGAACGCGGCGGCGTTCACTCCCCGTCGGAGCCGGTGTGCGGCGCCTGGGGCGGGCCGAACGTTTCCAGCACTGCGGCGAATTCGCCCGCGGTCAGCGCTTCTCCGTAGCGCGGGCCGACGGCGAAGTCGCAGCCGAGCTGCTGCCACCACCGCGCCTGCTCCTCGTCGTGCACATCGCCCACGCACACCCGCACGTCGCTGTCCCGCAGCAGCCCAACGAGCTGGCGCACCGCGCGCACCTCCGGCTCGTCGTCGGCGCAGCGCCCGTTCACCAGCTCCACCAGTTCCACCGCGAGCCGCACACCCCGCACCGGAAGTTCCCGCAGCACCCGGAGTTCCTGCGGTGCGCCGCGGAACGAGTGCAGCATCGTGCGCACGCCCATCGACCGCAGCACCCGGATGTTCTCGCGGATCTCCTCCGGCGAGTTCATCACCGCGTCGGTCGGCATGCACAGGTGCAGCCAGCTCGCGTCCAGCTCGTCACCGGCTCCGAGCACGCCGCGCACCAGCGCCACCAGGTCGGGGTCCCGCGACTGGTTCGTGCTCAGCTCGATCAGCACGCAGGTGTCGTGCCCGGCGCGGCTCCACTCCGCGAGCTGCTCCCACACGCAGCGCAGCATCCAGTCCCGCAGTTCGAGCGTGACCCCGGAACCTTCCGCGAGCCGCAGGATCTCGGCGTGCTCCAGCGGTTCGTGCCCGTCCGGCTGCCAAGCCAGCTGCGCCTCGACCGACACCAGCGCACCGCTGCCGGTATCGGCGACCGGGCGGTAGCGCACGTCGAACCCGCCCAGTTCCAGCGCGCCAGGCATGATCGCGGCCAGCTTCGCCTCGGTGCGCTCGTCCGGGGCCACGTCCGGGTCGAACAGCGCCCACTGCCGCTTGCCGGCGATCTCGGCGCGGCGCAGCGCGACGTCGGCCTCCCAGATCATGCTCGTCGGGTCGCCGTCGGCGACGCTGCGGCGCACCACGCCGATGCTGGCCGAGGTGGCGATGCCGTGCTCGCCGATGTAGATCGGCTCGGAGAGCTCCTCGTTGATCAGTGCGGCGAACTCCGGGATCTGCGCGGTGCGCGGGGATTCCGCGACCAGGATGGCGAACTCGGTGCCGCCGAACCGGGCCACCAGCGCCTGTTCGCCTTCCACCAGTTGTTCCAGGCGGCGCGCGACCGCGCGGATGATGCTGTCGCCGACCTCGTAGCCGAGCCCGTCGTTGATCAGCTCGAACCCGTCCAGGCCCAGGTGGTAGAGGGTGAGCACGTCGTCCGGCGCGAGGTTGCCGAGCGCGGCTTCCAGCCGGGTGCGGAAGAACTGCCGGTTCGCCAGGCCGGTCATCGCGTCGTGCAGCGCCTGGTACTGGAACCGCTCCTGCAGCAGGTGCAGTTCGCTGATGTCCTCGACCATCGTGACGAAGTGCTTCGGTTCGTCCTCGGCGTCGCGCAGCAGCGACACCGCCAGGTACGTCCAAGCCTGCTCCCCGTCGGCGCGCAGCAGCCTGCGCCGCTCGCGCAGCCGTTGCGCCGGTCCGCCCTCGGCGAGTTCGGCGTAGGCGGCGGTGAGGTAGGCGGCCTCCTCCGGGTGGAACAGGTCGTGGATCGTCATCGAGAGCAGATCGGATTCGCGATGCCCGAGGGTTTCCGCCAGCGCCGGGTTCACCTCGACGAACCGGCCATCCAGCGAGCAGATCGCCACGCCGACCGGGGTGCTGGTGAACACTTCGCGGAACCGCTCGTCGCTGGCGTCGCGTTCCCGGTCGGCGCGCAGCTTCGAGTGCAGCAGCGCGCGGGTGGTGAACTCCTCGCGCGCCACCGAGCGTTCGCGTTCGGCCGTGGCGAAACCCGCGGTGATCGCGGTGAGCAAGTGCATCAGGTGGCCCACCGCGCCGACGCTGGACTCGCCGACCACGTAGTCCCGGATGAGTTCGAGCGTGCGCGGCAACGCGCCTTCGCCGGTGGCGTGCAGGTCCACCAGCCGTTCGCCGACGGCATGGCCGGCTGCTTCGACCTTGCCGGGGTCTTGCAGCGCTTCGGCGAGCACGTCGACGAGTTCGGACAGCTGCCGCTGCAGCTCGTCCGGGGGCAGCGCGATGTCCGAGGTGTCCACCAGGCGCTTGGCCCACCGCAGCGTGAAGGTCCTGCGCCAGCCGGTGCTGTCCGGGCGCACGGCCGGCTCGGCCGCGGTCCCGCGCGCCGGGTTCGGATCTCCCATGCTCAGCTCACCCGTCCATCGACCACCTGCCGGCTGATCGCGCACCGGCCGAGGCGGAGCGCTCCCGCCTCGAACATCGCCACCCCGAACATCGCCGACGTGTCGGCCAGACTACTGGGTGACGTCCAGCTCGCGGCGCGAAGTCGACCTCGCCCGAATGCCGGATCGGCCGTGCCACGTTCGTGATCATCATGCCCCGGATGGCCGGGAGATGATCACAGGGGCCGCTCGGCCGTCGTGCCCTCAGCGACCAGATCGTCCAGCTCCTGCACGTCCGCCTCACCCAGCTTCACCTGATCGGCCGCGCAGTTGCTCTCCAGGTGTTCGATCGAGGACGTGCCGGGGATCAGCAGCGTGTTCGGCGCGCGGTGCAGCAGCCAAGCCAGCGACACCTGGGCGGGTGCCACCCCGAGCCGCTCGGCCACGCCGCGCACCACCTGATCGCCGAGCGCGCGGCTGTTCGGCTGGAACGCCGAGCCCAGCGGGAAGAACGGCACGAACGGAACCCCGAGCGCCGCGGTCCGGTCCAGCAGGTCCGCGGCGGCGCGGTCGACCACGTTGTAGGAGTTCTGCACCGCCGAGATCGGCGCGATCGCCCGTGCCTGCTCGAACTGCGCGAGGTCGACGTTGGACAGCCCGATGCTGCGCACCAGGCCCGCTTCGCGCAGTTCGGCCAGCGCGCCGACCTGGTCCTCCCACGGGATGCCTGGCTGTTCGGCGCTGTGCCGCAGGTAGACCAGGTCCAGCGCCTCCAGGTGCAGGCGGCGGAGGTTGTCGTGCACCTGCGCCCGCAGCGCGTCCGGGTGCACCAGCGGCGGCCAGCCGCCGCGGTGGTCCCGGTACGCGCCGATCTTGGTGGCCAGCAGCAGATTCTCCGGGTAGGGCCGCAGCACTTCCGCGATCAGCTCGTTGACCACCCACGGCCCGTAGAAGTCCGAGGTGTCGATGTGGTCGATGCCCAGTTCCACGGCTCGGCGCAGCACCCGCGCGGCGCGGTCCCG
>NZ_JAFRFW010000477.1:0-4063 GCF_017434145.1 Saccharopolyspora sp.
GAACTCGGCGTGGCCGACGCGGCGCTGAACCCGGTGGGCGGCGCGATCGCGCTCGGGCACCCGCTCGGCGCGTCCGGGACGCGCCTGATGAGCACGCTGATCAACCACCTGGAACGCACCGGCGCGCGCTACGGGCTGCAGACGATGTGCGAAGCCGGCGGCATGGCCAACGCGACGATCCTGGAAAACCCCGCGGCCTGAGCGCGGAACCGACGAACTCGGCGATGCGGCCGGGGGAGCAGGAGAACGATGAACCTCGACGGTGGCAGCGCAGTGGTGACCGGCGGTGCGTCCGGGCTCGGGCTGGCCAGCGCCAAGCGGCTGCTCGACCGGGGCGTGCCGGTGGTGCTGGTGGACCTGCCGAGCTCCGCGGGCGAGCAGGTGGCGGCCGAGCTCGGTGGCAAGGCGAGCTTCGCCCCGGCCGACGTGGCCGATCCGGAGGCGGTCGACGCGGCGATGGACCTCGCCGAGCAGCAAGGCCCGATCCGCGCGCTGGTGCACTGCGCGGGCCGCGGCGGCACGGTCCGCGTGGTGGAACGCGACGGCGAACCGGGCTCGCTGGAGCAGTACGAGTCGATCGTGCGCACCAACCTGACCGGCAGCTTCAACGTGCTGCGGCTGGCGTCGGCCCGGATGGCGCGCAACGAGCCGGTCGACGGTGAGCGCGGAGTCTGCGTGCTCACCGCCTCGGTCGCGGCGTGGGAAGGCCAGATCGGGCAGATCCCCTACGCCTCGGCGAAATCCGGGGTGGTCGGCATGACGCTCGTAGCCGCCCGCGACCTGGCGCGCAAGCTGGTGCGGGTGTGCTCGATCGCGCCGGGCACGTTCGACACGCCGATCCTGTCCCGGTTCTCCGACGAGATCCGCGACGGGCTCGCCTCCCGCACGCCGCACCCGTCGCGGCTGGGGCGCCCGGACGAGTTCGCCGCGCTCGCCGAGCAGATCATCGGCAACCCGATGCTCAACGGCGAGACGATCCGGCTGGACGGGGCGATCCGGATGCCCCCGAAATGACCGGCGCCGGCCCCCTGCGCGGGCAGGGGGCCGGTACTGCCGCGGCTGCGCCGGTGCCGCTGCGGTGCCTGCGCGCACCACCGGAGTTCGCGCGGCGGTCCGGTTCGCGGTGACTCCCGCTGCGGCGCCTGCGGCCGCCGGAATCACTGCACCTGCGGCCGCCGAGGTCACTGCGATGCCCGACGCCGCCGGGATCACTCCGGCGGCGGGAACCGCGGTCGCCGCTTCTCCAAGAACGACGTGGCGCCCTCGACCATGTCCGCGCTGCCCACCGCCTGCACCAGCATCCCGAGACCGTTGCTGAACGAGTCCCGCGCCGAGTTCCACCAGATGTTGGAGGAGATCTTGGTGATCTCCAGGTAGCGCGGGCTCAGCTCGGCCAGCTCCTCGACCCATCCGGTCACCGCCTCCGCCAGCCGGTCGTCCTCGACCACCTCGTTGACCAGGCCCAGGCTCTCGGCCTGTTCGGCGGAGTAGCGCCGGCACAGCATCGCCATCTCCTTGGCCCGCTTCTCCCCGATCTGCACGCCGAGCACGTTGGTGGCGCCGGTGACCGGGGCACTGCCGACCTTCGGCCCGGTCTGGCCGAACGTCGCCGAACGCGCCGCGATCGCCAGGTCGCAGGCCACGACGAGTTCGTTGCCGCCGCCGGCCGCCGCGCCGTTGACCGCGGCGATGACCGGGCGCGGGCATTGCCGCACGGCGTCGAACAACCGCAGCGAGCCCTGGTACAGCGCCCGCATCTCCCCGGTGGTCGGCGTGCTGAGCTGCTGCAACGATCCGCCTGCGCAGAAGCTGCCGCCGGATCCGGTCAGCACCACCGCCCGCGCCTCATCGGCGCCGCTGAGCGCTTCGACGATCGCGTCGGACATGGCGGGATCGAAGGCGTTCTTGCGCTCCGGCCGGTTGAGCGTGAGCCACAGCGCGTCCCCGCGCTGCTCGACCAGCACGTCCTCCCCCATCAGTCGACCGTGATCGCGCGCTCGGGGCAGGAGTCCGCGCCTTCGACGGCCTCGTCGGCGAACTCGGCCGGGACCTGTTCTTCGAGCACGTAGGCGGTGCCGTCCTCCTCGCGCAACGCGAAGACGTTCGGGGCGCTCATCTGGCACAGCCCGTGCCCCTGGCAGTGGTTCGGATCGACCCGCGCGCGCATGGTTTTTCCTCCTCGTCGAGGTGGCGCCGACTCCCCCCGGCTTCGTGCGAACCGTTGACAACCGGCATATCTAGTATAACCATTATCAGGTCAACAGCGGGGTTGATGCAATAGGAGGTCCCAGCAGCATGGCTTCGCAACAGCGCTGTCCAGTGATCCGCTTCGATCACAACTCCCAGGAGCACTCCGCGGACCCGGTCGCTTCCTACCGCGCCGTCCGCAACGAGCACGGACTCGCCTGGACCGAGTCGCACGGTGGCTACTGGGTGCTGTCCGACTACGAGAGCGTCTTCGAAGCCGCGCGGGACGACGGCGTGTTCTCCTCGGCGCGCACCTCCTCCGGAGGCGAGGGGCTGTCCGTGGTGATCCCGAAGACGCCCATGCACTTCCACATCCCGATTGAACTGGATCCACCGGATTTCCGGAAGTTCCGCAAGCTGATCAACCCGATCACCTCGCCCGCCGCGATCGAGCGGATGCGCGGCATGGTCGAGCACCACGTCAGCAGCTTCATCGACGAGGTCATCGAGACCGGCGAGTGCGACTTCACCTCCGTGATCGGCGTTCCGTCGCTGGTCACCATCGACTGGCTGGGCCTGCCGGTCGAGGAGTGGCGCCGCTACTCGCGCGCGCACCACGCCACGCTGGCCGCCGTGCCCGGCAGCGAGAAGTGGCGCCAGGCCACCGAAGTGGACCTGCCCTACCTGTCCGAGCAGATGAGCCGGATCATCGAGCAGCGCCGCGCCGATCCGCAGGACGACGTGATCAGCTACCTGGTGCAGCAGACCGTGGACGACCGGCCGATCACCGACGACGAGGTCTTCGCCATCGTCGAGCTGCTCATCGCGGGCGGTACCGGGACCACCGCCTCGCTGGTGAGCCAGACGCTCGTCTGGCTGGCCGAGCACACCGACGTGCGGCAACGGCTGATCGAAGATCCGAGCCTGCTCGACCACGCCGTGGAGGAGTTCCTGCGCTACTTCTCCCCCACCCAGGCGCTGGCCCGCACCGTCGCGCAGGACACCGAGTTCCGCGGCTGCCCGATGCGGCAAGGCGACCGGGTGCTGCTTTCCTGGGCCTCGGCCAACCGGGACGAGTCGCTGTTCGAGCACCCGGACGAGATCGACATCGACCGCTGGCCGAACCGGCACACCGCCTTCGGCATCGGGGTGCACCGCTGCGCCGGCTCGCACCTGGGCCGGTTGATGGCCAAGACGCTGCTCAACGAGATTCTTACCCGGATGCCGGACTACACCGTCGATTTCGACGCGCTGGAGCGCTATCCGCACCAGGGCACGAACATGGGCTTCCAGCGCATCCCGGCGCGGTTCACTCCCGGCCCGAAGCTCGCCCGGTGACCCGGGTCGTCATCGCCGGTGGGGGGCTGGCCGCGGCGCGCACCTGCGAATTGCTGCGGCGCAAGGGTTTCGACGGCGAGATCGTGCTGCTCGCGGCCGAGCGGCGGGCGCCCTACGACCGGCCGCCGCTGACCAAGGCGGCGTTGCGGGAAGAGTTCGATCCCACGTTGCGGACCGACTACGAGGCGTTGTCGGTCGATCTCCGGCTGGGCGCAGCGGCTCGATCGCTGCATCCGGCGGAACGGGTGGTCGGTACCGATTCCGGCGACGTCGGCTACGACGCGCTGGTCATCGCCACCGGCGCGAGCCCGGTGCGGCTTCCCGGCGACGGTCCGCAGCTGGTCGTGCGCACTGCCGACGACGCGGCGCTGCTGCGGGAACGGCTGCAGCCAGGAGAGCGGGTCGTGCTGGTCGGCGCGAGCTGGATCAGTGCCGAGGTGGCCACCGCCGCACTGGCCCGGGGCTGCTCGGTGACCTGCGTGGAAGCGGCGCCGGTCCCGCTCGGTGCGCTGGGCGAGCAGGCTGTCCTGATGATCGA
>NZ_JAFRFW010000478.1:0-2217 GCF_017434145.1 Saccharopolyspora sp.
ACGGTGCTGCGGGTGCAGACCGTGGTGTCCAGGGAGATCGGGGCGACCGACGCGGCGGTGGTGACCGTCGGCGCGATGAACGCGGGAGCCAAGGAGAACGTGATCCCGGACGAGGCGGAGCTGCAGCTGAGCATCCGCTCGTTCGCCGAACCGGTGCGGGAGAAGGTCAATGAGGCGGTGCGGCGCATCGTGCGTGCGGAGTCGACGGCGTCCGCGGCGCCGCGCGAACCGGAGATCACCGCCACGGCCTCCTACCCGCCGACGGTCAACGACGAAGCGGCGACCGAGGCGCTGACCGCGCGGTTCCGCGAGGAGTTCGGGCCGGACCAGGTGCACGACGGCCCGCTGATCACCGGCAGCGAGGACTTCGGCGAGTTCGGGCGCGCCGCCGGAGTGCCGTCGGTGTTCTGGTTCGTCGGCGGCATCGACCCGGCGCGGTTCGCCGCGGACGGCACGCTAGCGCCCGGGCCCGACGTCCCGTCGAACCACTCCGCCCAGTTCGCCCCGACCCTGCACCCCACGATCGACACCGGCGTCCGCACCTTGGTCACCGCAGCCCTGTCCTACCTCAGCAACTGACCTCCGCAAGCAAGTCGATCCGAGTGAACGGCCTGTTCGTCCGACTAGATTGGTCGAACGGGCCGTTCACCGTCGGCGAACCGGTGCGGGCCGGGCAGTAGGCTGGTGTCGTGTTCATCCTTTTCGGACTTCGGCGGACCGCGCGGCGACTGGGCGTGCCGCTGCTGCTGTGCCACGCCTGCGGCGGGCAGTACGCAGCCGTGCTGGACCGGGTGGTCACGAAGTTCACGGTGTTCTTCATCCCGCTGTTCCCGGTCCGCGTCCGCCGGACGCTCACCTGCACCCGCTGCGCCCGGACGGCCACGATCTCCAAGGCCGAAGCCGCCCGGTTGCTGCGGGAGTCGCCGCGCGGCTGACTCACCGCCGCGGCGGGAGGGGGAGGAAACCGCTGGTGCGCGCGACGTAATCGGCGTAGGCGGGACGGCGTTCGGCCAGGCCGCGTTCCAGCATCGGCTTGCCGGTGCCGCGCGCGTGCAGCCACGTCATCAGCACCGGTGAGAGCACGGTCGCCGCGCCGACGAAGCTCTGGCACGCCAGCAGGTACAGCCCCCACCACACGCAGGCGTCCCCGAAGTAGTTCGGATGTCGCGTGTAGCGCCAAAGCCCGGTGTCGAGCACCGCGTTCTCGTTGGCGGGGTCCGCTTTGAACCTGCGCAGCTGCCGATCCCCGACCGCTTCGAAGACGAAGCCGATCAGCCACACCAAGCCGCCGAGCACCGCGAACACCGCCGCGCCCGGCAGCGCGGGCTCGGCGGCCACCGCGGCCTGCACGGGCAGCGAAACGAACCACAGCACGACGCCCTGCACGAGGTAGACCCGCACGAACATCAGCACCCCGACGCGATCGCCGTAGCGCTGCGCCATCTCCCGGTAGCGGCGGTCTTCCGGCTTGCCCGCGTTGCGGGTGTGCAGGTGCACCGACAGCCGCACACCCCACACGGCGGTGAGCGCCACGACGACCCACCCGGTCGGGCTTCCGGCTCCGAACGGCGCGGTGACCAGCGCGATCACCGCGAAACCGGCACCCCAGACGCTGTCGATCGTGTCCCAGCGCCCGCGCAGGCGGGCGATGCCGTAGCTGGCCAGGACCGTGACCAGCGCGGCCAGCGGTGCGGCGGCGAACGGGCTCATCGCACACCCTCCAGCACGGTCGAACGCCCGGCGACGGGCAGTCCGCTACATCCGTCCACAGTGGGCCGAACGGCGAGGATCTGGTTGACTCCCATGCGGTTCTCCTCGAACGCGAGTCCGCCGCCCGCCAGGTACAGCCGCCACACCCTGGCCTGCTCCGGCCCGACCAGCTCGACTGCGGCGTCCCAGTTCTCGTCCAGCGTGCGCGCCCACGCTTCGACGGTGCGCACGTAGTGCTCCCGCATCGCCTCCACGTCCCGGATCTCCAGCCCCGCGTCTTCCAGCAATCCCAGCGTGCGCCCGACCGGCACCATGCTCATGTCCGGCGCGATGTAGGACTCGATGAACGCGCCGCCGCCGGGCGCGGTCCCGGCGCGGGACATCTGCTGGACGAGCACCCGCGCACCGGGCCGCGCCAGCCGGGGCAGCGCGGCCGCGTAGATCGGGTACTGGTCCGTGCCGACGGGCTCGCCCATTTCGATCGAGGCCACCGCGGCGAACGGCTCG
>NZ_JAFRFW010000479.1:0-2900 GCF_017434145.1 Saccharopolyspora sp.
CACGTGCCCGCCTCCGAGCAGGAACCGCTGCGCGCGGATGTGCAGCGGTTGCGCGGTGAACTCGACGAGGGCGTGGAGGGCTACCGCCACTTGGTCGCCGCAGCGGGACGCGCCGTCGCTGCCAGCGGAGGGCCGGAGCAGCGGCACGCCGTGCAGGACGCTTCGGACCGCTTGGCCGGGCTGGCGACCGCGCTGCTCGAGCTCGGGCGGGGCAGTGGCGATACCGGGCAGCCGCGGAATTCTTGAGCGCCCGCCGACCGGGTCCGCGCGGGCGCGGTGCCGCGGTCATGACTGCACGTCAGCACATGTGCATCACTTTTCACACTAATGACCCCGTGGCGGGTTGATTATGTGATGCCGAATAGTAATCTCCCCAGCGTCGCTACGTTACGTGGCAGCGCGTCCCCCGCGCCGGGGGACAGTCGGGGAGGAAGTTGTGGCGTTGTGGACCGTGCACGGCAACGGTCGTCACTTGGTGGACGAAGCGGTCGTGGGGTCCGAAGAACGCCTCAGCTGGCCGTTGACCATCGGATTCGGGCTCCAGCACCTGCTGGCCATGTTCGGCACCACCGCCCTGGTGCCCGCGCTGACCGGTTTTCCCGCCGCCACGACGTTCTTGTTCTCCGGCATCGGCACCCTGCTGTTCCTGGTGATCACCCGCAACCGGGTGCCCGGCTACCTCGGTGCCTCGTTCGCCTTCGTCGTGCCGATGGGCGCGGCCGTCGATCACGGCGGTGCCGGTCCGGGCGCGCTGCTCGGCGTGATCATGATCGTGGGGCTGGTGCTGGTCGCGTTCGGGATCGCGGTCAAAGCGCTCGGCGCGCGGCTGCTGGAATCGGCGATGCCCCCGGTGGTGACCGGGGGCATCGTGCTGATGCTGGGGTTGAGCCTGGCCGGGCAGACGGTGACGTCGTTCCGCGCGCAGCCGGTGCCCGCGGTGGTGACGCTGGTCGTCGTGGTGCTGGCGACGGTGCTCAGCCGCGGCATGTTGCGGCGGCTGGCGGTATTGCTCGGAGTGCTCGCCGGATGGGGCTGCGCCGGGCTCGCCGGCCAGGTGGACGCGGCACGGCTGCACGCGGTTGCCGATGCCGACTGGTTCGGGGTTCCGCAGGTGCTGAGCCCGCAGCTGCACCTGTCCGCGGTGCCGTTCGTGGCTCCGATGGTGCTGGTGCTGGCCGCCGAACTCGTCGGCAACGGCAAAGCGGTCGCGGCGATGAGCGGGCGCAACCTGGACGGGCACGTCGGCGACGCGCTGATCGGCGGCGGGCTGGCGAACTCGCTGGCCGGTTCCGGCGGCGGTTCGGCGTTGAGCAGTTACGCGCCGAACGTCGGCGTGATGGCCGCGGCGCGGGTGTACTCGACGGCGGCGTGCATGGTCGCGGCGGTGGGCGCGGTGCTGCTGGCGTTCTGCCCGAAGCTGCACGCGCTGATCGGCACGATTCCGCCGGGCGTGCTCGGCGGCGCGATGTTCGTGGTGGTCGGCGTGCTCGCGCTGGTCGGGGTGCGGATCTGGAGCGAAGCCGGAGTGGACTTCGCCGACCCGGTCAACCTGGCCGTGCTGGGCACCGCGCTGGTGGCCGGGGTGGGCGACCTGACGTTGTCGCTGGGCGCGCTGCGGATCACCGGGCTGGTGTGGGGTTCGATCGGGATCGTGCTGGTGTACCCGGTGCTGCGGAGCCTGGCCGACGCGGTGTCGGCGCACCGGGCGGAGATGCCCGGCGGCTGACTCACGGCTGGCAGCGCGGGCAGTGGTAGGCGACGCGTTCCTCGGTGCCCGCGCCCTGCTCGTCGCGCAGCACCGCGCTTGCGCAGCGCAGGCAGGTGCGGCGGCCGTAAACCCAGTGCTTCGCCTCGCGGCGCGGATCGCCGGTGGTGGCTTGTTCCGGGCGCCACGCGTTGCGCAGCAGCAGTTCGCGGCCCAGTTGCACCGCGCGGTCCGCATCCACCTCGCCCGCCGGGGTCCACGGCGAGCGGCGCAGCAGGAAGCACACCTCGGTCTGGTAGATGTTGCCGAGCCCGGCCAGCACGGATTGGTCCAGCAGCGCGAGACCGATCTCGCGCTCGGGGTCGGACCGCAGCCTGCGGACCGCTTCGGTGCGCATCGCCTCGTCCCAGTCCGGGGACAGCAGGTCCGGGCCGAGGTGGCCCACCAGCTCGTCCTCTTCGCCGGTGCGCAGCCATCGCAGATCGTGCAGGTTGAACCCGACCGCGGTCCGCTCCGGAACCGCAAGCAGCGCCCGCACCTGGTGCGCAGGCCGCCGCCAGCGGGCGCGCGGCGAGTACAGGTGCCAGGCGCCGTCCATCCGCAGGTGGCTGTGCAGCGTCCAGCCGCACTCGAACCGGGTGAGCAGGTGTTTGCCGATCGGGCGCACCTCGCGCACCACCCGGCCCGTGAGATCCAAAGTGGACAGACGAGGGTGCCGGAGTTCGCCGCGCACCAGCGCCCGGCCGGCCAGCGCCTCGTGCAGGCGGTGGCAGGTCAGGAACACCGTGTCGCCTTCCGGCAGGTCAGTCCTCCTGGAGCTCGTCGGCGTCGAGTTCCGCGTCGCCCGGATCGTCGGCCGCCGTCGCCTCGTCGATCGGTGGCTCGGCACCACGCCGCTGCCGCCCGGCGCGCAGCGTGCGCGCCAGCAGCAGGTTGAACCCGAGCGCGACCTCGCGCGCCCCCGGCGTGCCCCACTGGTGGATCGGCAGGCAAGCGCCCTGCGCCTGCTGCACCGCGAGCCGGTCCGGCAGCGCCACCGGCATCACCAGCGGCCCGAATATCTCCCGGAGCTCGTCGATCCGGAACTGGTGCTCGTGCGACCGCGGCCGCACCCGGGTGACCACCACACCCCGCCGTTGCAACCGCGGGTTGTTCTCCCGCGCGGCCAGCACCGCCTCGAACGCCCGCTGCACCC
>NZ_JAFRFW010000480.1:0-10449 GCF_017434145.1 Saccharopolyspora sp.
ACAGCCGGGCGTCCGCGGCGACCACCCGGATGTCCGCGCCGAGGGCGACCTGCAACCCGCCGCCGAATGCCACGCCGTGCACCGCGGCGATCACCGGTACCGGCAGCTCCCGCCACACGTGCACGGCCTGCTGCCCGAGTGCTTTCGCGGGCCCGATCGGTTCCGCCGCGGGATGGTCCGGCGCACCGCCGCCGCTCATCGCCTTGAACGACTCGAAATCCAGCCCGGCGCAGAATCCGCGCCCGTCGCCGCGCAGGACCACGGCCCGCACCCGCGGGTCCGCGCGCAACCGCAGGCCGGTCTCGACCAGGGCGCTGAACATCGCCGGGTCCAGGGCGTTGAGCTTGGCCGGTCGGTTCAGCAGCACGTCGGCGACGCCGTCGGTGACGGTGCACCGGACCCGCTGCCCGGCGGGATCGGTCAAGGTGCCTCCTCGCACGTGCGGCGCGCAGGCCGGGTAGCGCCACCGTAGGACCGGCACAGGGAGCAGTCAAGACTGACCGCGAATCGCTTTCCGTCCACAATGGTCGGTCGTCGCACCGGCTCTTGTCGGCGCCCATCGGTGGTCGTATGGTCGCTGATTCGTCCACCAACGGCGTCGATACCGGCCTCCGACACATCGGAAGCCGCCATCTCGTTGACCGCAGGACCGCCGAGGCGAGGAGAACGATGGACTTCACCCTGCCGGACGAGCTGGTGCGACTGCTCGGCGAGCTCGACGCCTTCATCGACACCGAGATCCGGCCGCTGCAGCAGCAGCACGACAACGAGCGATTCTTCGACCACCGCAGGGAATTCGCCCGCACCGACGTCGAAGCGGGTGGCACGCCGAACCCCGAGTGGGAGGCGCTGCTGGCCGAAATGTTCCGGCGCGCCGACGCGGCAGGCTGGCTGCGCTACGGCCTGCCGGAGTCGGTCGGCGGCAGCGGCGGCGGGAACCTGGCGATGGCGGTGATCCGCGAACACCTCGCGGCACGCGGACTCGGGCTGCACAACGACCTGCAGAACGAGTCCTCGGTGGTCGGCAACTTCCCGTTCGTGCACATGATGCTGGACTTCGGCACCGAGCAGCAGCGCGCCGAGTTCATCGAAGGCATGATCACGCACCGCAAGCGGGTGGCGTTCGGGCTCACCGAACCCGATCACGGCAGCGACGCGACCTGGCTGGAGACCACCGCGGTCCCGGACGGCGACGACTGGATCATCAACGGTGCCAAGCGGTTCAACTCCGGGTTGCACTCGGCCACGCACGACGTGATCTTCGCGCGGACCTCCGGAGAAGGCGGCGACGCGCGCGGCATCACCGCGTTCATCGTGCCCACCGACGCACCGGGGTTCTCGGTGGACTTCCACTGGTGGACGCTGAACATGCCCACCGATCACGCCGAAGTGAGCCTGCGCGACGTGCGGGTGCCGGGCTCGGCGGTGTTCGGCGAGGTCGGTGGCGGGCTCGCGCTCGCGCAGCACTTCGTGCACGAGAACCGCATCCGGCAGGCCGCTTCCGGGGTCGGTGCGGCGCAGTTCTGCATCGACCGCAGCGTGCAGTACGCCCGCGAGCGCGTCACCTTCGGCAAGCCGCTTGCGCAGCGACAAGCCGTGCAGTGGCCGCTGGTGGAGCTGCACACCGAAGCGGCGCTGGTGCGCAACTTGGTCCAACGCACTGCGTGGGAGCTGGACCGCACCGACTCGTTCGAGATCAGCGATCGGGTCTCGATGTGCAACTACCGCGCTAATCGGTTGGTCTGCGACGCCGCGGACCGCGCGATGCAGGTGCACGGCGGTCTCGGCTACACGCGGCACGAGCCGTTCGAGCACATCTACCGGCACCATCGCCGCTACCGGATCACCGAAGGCGCCGAAGAGGTGCAGATGCGCAAGGTCGCGGGTTACCTGTTCGGGTTCGCCGGGCCGAACCGCCATTAGACGCTGCTGCGGTGGTTCGGCTGTCGTCGCGGACGTTCGCACCGCTGATGAAGACACGGGAGGTTTCGGGTGCCGCTGGAACTGCGCGATCGGCTCGCCGAGCGGTTGTCCGAGGTGTCGGCGGAACCGGTCGAGGTGTCCGAGCCGGAACGCCTCAGCGGCGGCGCGAGCCGCGAGACCTGGTCGTTCCGCGCGCGGTTCCGGGACGGCGAACGGCGGCTCGTGCTGCGCAGAGACCCGCCCGGCACCGGGGACGAGCACTCCATGGCGCTGGAGGCGACGGCGATCGCAGCGGCCGAACGCGCCGGTGTTCCCGTTCCGCGGTTGGTGGACCACAGCGCCGATGTGTCCATACTGGACGCTCCCTACCTGATCAGCGAGCACGTCGAGGGCGAAACGATCCCGCGGCGCCTGCTGCGCGAACCCGAGTACGAGCAGGCGCGCGCCACGATGGCCCGCGAACTGGGCCGGGTGGCCGCGCACATCCACCGGATCCCGCCGGATTCGGTGCGGGGGCTGGGACGCGGCGACGAACTCGGCACCGGGCTCGACGAATACGCCGCTTCCGGCGATCCGCTGCCCGCGCTGGAGATCGGCCTGCACTGGCTGCACCGCAACCGGCCCGAACCGGCCGGGGACGTGCTGGTGCACGGCGATTTCCGCAACGGCAACCTGATCGTCGGCCCGGACGGGCTGCGCGCGGTGCTGGACTGGGAGCTCGTGCACCGCGGCGACCCGCTGGAGGACCTGGGCTGGTTGTGCGTGAAGGCGTGGCGGTTCGCCTCCGCGCTGCCGGTCGGCGGATTCGGAACCCGCGAAGACCTGTTCGCCGGGTACGCCGAAGTAGCGGGCTGGTACCCGGATCCGGATGCGGTGCGCTGGTGGGAGGTGCACGGCACGCTGCGGTGGGCGATCGGCTGCCGATCGATGGCGCAGCGGCACCTTTCCGGCGCGAACCGCTCGGTGGAGCTGGCCGCGATCGGCCGGCGTGTCTGCGAGCAGGAGCACGATCTGTTGCTGGCGCTGGGAATCCCGCCCGGCGAGGTATCGCCCGGCGACGTCCCCGAGGAACCGCCGGAGCCCGGTCTGCACGGCCGTCCGACCGCCGCCGAACTCACCGAGGCGGTCGGCGAGTTCCTGCGCGACGAGCTCACCGGCGTCGCGGGCCGCGCCGGATTCCACACCAGGGTCGCGGCGAACGTGCTGGGAACCGTCGAGCGCGAACTGCGGCTCGGCCCCGGACAACAGCGGCGCGACGCCGAACGGCTCGCCGCGCTCGGATACCGCGACCAGTCCGCGCTGGCCACCGCGCTGCGCGCCGGGTCAGCCGATCCCGACGAGCCGAAGGTGCGCAGCGCGGTCCGCGCGGCCGTGACAGACAAGCTGCTGGTCGCCAACCCTGGCTATCTGTCGCACCCGTCCTGATCGCCTGATATCCAACAGGCCGGAACACGAGAGGAGACCCGACATGCCGGCATTCCGGACCGTGGCGGAAGGACTGCGCTTCCCCGAGGGCCCTGTGGCGTTGGAGGACGGATCCGTGCTGGTCGTGGAGATCCAGCGCGGCACGCTGAGCAAAGTGGACCCGTCCGGCGCGGTGTCGGTGCTCGCCGATTGCGGCGGCGGGCCGAACGGCGCCGCGATCGGGCCGGACGGCGCGATCTACGTGTGCAACAACGGCGGGTTCAAATGGCACGAGATGGGCGGCATCACCGCGCCCGGTGCGCAGCCCGACGACTACATCGGCGGGCGACTGCAGCGGGTCACCTTCGACGGCGCGGTCAGCAACGTCTACACCACTACCGGCAGCGACCCGCTGATCGGGCCGAACGACATCGTCTTCGACGCGCACGGCGGCTGCTACTTCACCGACCTCGGCAAGATGCGCGGCCGCGAAATGGCGCTGGGCGGGCTGTTCTACGCCCGGCCGGACGGGTCGCGCATCGACGAGCTCGTGCACCCGATGATCCAGGCGAACGGGGTCGGATTGTCCCCGGACGGCAGCCGCCTCTACGTCGCCGAGACCACTCCCGGGCGGGTGTGGACCTGGGAGGTCACCGCGCCGGGCGTGCTCAGCTCGGACGGTCCCGGGCCGGGTGGCGCGACGCTGCTGCACGGTTTCGACGGCTACCAGCCGCTGGACTCGCTCGCCGTGGATTCGGAGGGCAACGTCTGCGTCGCCACCATCAACACCGGTGGGATCAGTGTGATCAGTCCGGACGGCGCGCTCAAGGACGTGGTGCGCCCACCGGAGCACGACCCGTTCGTCACGAACATCTGCTTCGGCGGCCCGGACCTGCGCACCGCCTACATCACCTCGTCCGGCCGGGGACTGCTGTACGCGACCGAATGGCACTGCCCGGGGTTGCCGATGCATTTCACCGCGTGAGGCGGTCCGACTCCGGCGTGACCGCTGCGATCACGCCGGAGTTCGCTGAACGGTCGTAGCCCGATCCGGGCGGTACGGCCTAACGTCGAAGGAAAGGCGACCTGAGCGAGGTGTCGGCAGTGAGCGAACGCGCGGTCCGCATCGGCGACTTCTCCGGCTATCTGGGCGACCGGTTCACCGCCCTCGACGAGGCGTTGGCCGGTGATCCGGTGGACGTGCTGGTCGGCGACTACCTCGCGGAGATCACGCTGGCCGCGCTGTCGTTGCGCTACCAGCGCGATCCGAGCGGCGGCTACGTCGAATACTTCGTCGACCAGATCCGCCCGCACTTGGCCGCGCTGGCCGGACGCGGCGTCAAGGTCGTCACGAACGCGGGCGGTTTCCACCCGGCGGCGCTGGCGAGCAAGCTGCGCGAACTGGCCGCCTCGGACGGCGTCTCGCTGCGCGTCGCGCACATCGACGGGGACAACGTGCTGGAGCAGCTGCCCGCGTACCAGCGCAGCGGCCACCGGCTGGAGAGCCTGGACAGCGGCGCGGCACTCGCCGAATGGGACGCTTCTCCGCTGGCTGCGAACGCCTACCTGGGCGGCTGGGGCATCGCCGCGGCGCTGCAGGCGGGCGCGGACATCGTGGTGTGCGGCCGGGTCACCGACGCCTCGCTGACCACGGGCCCGGCCGCCTGGTGGCACGGCTGGGGCCGCGAGGCCTGGGACGAGTTGGCCGGTGCGGTGCTGGCCGGGCACATCATCGAGTGCGGCCCGCACGCCACGGGCGGCAACTTCTCCGGTTTCACCCGCGTGCCCGACATGTTGGTACCCGGCTTCCCGGTGGCCGAGGTCGCCGCGGACGGCACCGCCGTCATCACCAAGCACGCCCGCGACGGCGGGACGGTCAGCACCGACACCGTCACCGCGCAACTCGTCTACGAGATCCAGGGACCGCAGTACCTGAATCCGGACGTGACCGTGCACCTGGACGAGGTGCAGCTGCACCCGGACGGCGCCGACCGCGTGCGGGTTTCCGGAGCCACCGGGTCGCCGCCTCCGCCGACCACCAAGGTCGCGGTGTTCGGCAAGATCGGCTACCAGGTGGTGAACACGGTCTACGTGACGGGCCTGGACATCGACGAGAAGGTCGACCTGCTGCGCGCGCAGATCTCCCGGAACCTGCCGCAGGGCATCACCGAACTGGACATCACGCGCATCGGCAGCCCGGCGGCCGACCCGGAGACGCAGTGGGACGCGACCGCGGGCGTGCGGGTGATGGTCACCGCGCGGGACCGCGAACCGCTCGAGCGCTTCGACGCCGCCGGACGGCTCGGCTCGCTGTACCTGCAGAGCATTCCCGGGTTCTTCCACGACGGCGGCAGCGGCATGACTTCGGCGCCGCGCCCGCGCATCGACTACTGGCCCGCGCTGCTGCCGATGTCCGAAGTGCCGCACCGGGCCGTGCTCGACGACGACTCCACAGTGGACGTATCGGTTCCCGTCACGGAGCCCGTGCGGCCGCAGCCGGAGCATCCCGAACCGACCGGGTCGCCCGAGATCATCGATGCGCGGCGAGCCCCGCTGGGCGTGCTGGCGCACGCGCGCAGCGGCGACAAGGGCGGCAACAGCAACGTCGGCATCTGGGTTCCCGACGAACGCGCCTGGCCGTGGCTGCGCGACACGCTGTCCACCGCGGAACTGCGCAGGCTGGTACCCGAACTGAAAGACCTCGAAGTGGTGCGCCACGAGTTCCCGAAGCTGCGCGCGGTGCACTTCGTGCTGCGCGGCCTGCTCGGCACCGGCGGCTCGTCGAACCTGCGCGTGGACCAGGTCGGCAAGGCCGTCGGCGAATACCTGCGCGCCAAGCACGTGCCCATCCCGCGAGAGCTGCTGCCCGCAGAAGGAGACGACCATGTCGCTGACTGACCGGCTCGCCAAGGCGGTGTCCGAGCCGTCCGCGACCGACGCTTTCGACCCGCACGCCGAACTCGGCGAAGTCCTGTCCGGACTGGGTATGAGCACCGCGGACACCGGCGGCGAATTCACCTTCCACGGCGCGGACCCGGTGGTACCGAGCCCGCTGCGGCTCGGCGGCGGTTCCGCGATCGCGCTGGCGGCGAAGTCCGCGGCGATCGCCAAGCTGTGGCGGCTGCGCGGCGGGAACGGGCAGGACATCGAGGTCGACCTGCGCTCGGCGCCGCACCGGCTGTGCCCGTTCTACGACCGCAAGTGGGAGCTGCTGAACGGCCATCCGGGAGCCACCCCGGCGAATCCGAGCAACGCGCTCGGCTTCGCCTTCTACCCGACCGCGGACGGCCGGTGGGTGATGCCGCTGAACCCCTACCCGAAGATCAAGATCGCGGCGCAGAAGCTGCTGGGCGTGCCGGACGACGCGGACGCCGTGGCGCGCGCGATCTCCCGGTGGAACGGCCTGGAACTGGAGAACGCGGCCGTCGAGGCGGGCACCGTGCTGCCGATGCTGCGCACCACCGAGGAGCTGCTGGCCGAGCCGCACTACCGGGAGGTGCTGGCCGACCTGCCGCTGGTGGAGGTCACCAAGATCGGCGAGAGCGAGCCGGAACCGCTCACCGGTGGCGACGACCCGCTCAGCGGCATCCGCGCGCTCGGCATGGGCCACGTCATCGCGGGCGCCGGTGTGGGGCGCGCGCTCGCGCTGCACGGCGCGGACGTGCTGAACCTGTGGCGTCCCAACGAACTCGAGCACGACACGACCTACATCACCGCCAACGTCGGGGCCCGCTCGGCCGTCATCGATCCGTACGGCGAGGACGGTTCGCGGCGGATCCGCTCGCTGCTGGCCGACGCCGACGTCTTCTACGCCAACCGCCGCCCCGGCTACCTCTCCGACATCGGTCTGTCCGCGGAGGAAGCCGCCGGCGCGCGCCCGGGCATCATCCACGCCACGACCACGCTCAACGGCGAAAGCGGTCCATGGGCGGGGCGCGTCGGTTTCGACCAGACCGCGGGCAGCCTCACCGGCATGATGCACCTGGAAGGCGACGGTTCCACGCCTGCGCTGCCGCCGATCCTCGTGGTCAACGACTACATCGTGTCCTGGCTGATGACCGCCGGAGTCGTCGAGGCGCTGTCCCGGCGAGCCACCGAAGGCGGCAGCTACCGCGTGCACGTCTCCCTGACCCGCGCCGCGCTCTGGATCTTGAGCATGGGCGTGTTCGACAAGGATTACGCCACCGCCACCGCGAATTCGGACGCGCAGCACGCCTACCTCGACCCGGAGACGTTCACCGCCGAGACCCCTCTCGGCCACTACCAGGGCGTCACCGACCAGGTCCGGATGAGCGAGACCCCGGGCCGCTACCGCACGGTCCTGGTCCCGCGCGGCTCCTCCCGCCCGGAGTGGCTGCCGCGCTGAGCGGGTACGGAGCTTTCGTCCGGCTCCACCGACGCCTCCGCGTTCGCCGCGAGCCCCAACGATTTCCGCCGCTCGTCAAGACGCGCCTGCGCTTTCGCGACGCAGTCCGCGCAACTCGGATCGAGCCACTCGCGCGCTTCCGGCATCCCGAGCGTGGTGCTGATCCCGCACAACGTCGCGCACTCCAAGCCGGGATACGGCACGCACACCGGAGGTAGCGCGTGCCGTGCCCCGCCGAAGGGACGCCAGTAGACGATCGGGAAGCACATACCGGCATGACTCATCACTGCTCCATCGCAGTCCGGGGATCGGGAGGAGGCGGCGGCTCCGGCCGTCGGGGGAGGTGTCTGAACCGGAACCGCCGCCGAGAAGTGACTACCGGTATTGGTACCGTCACTTCCGGTATTGATCATACGATCGCCTAGGTTGATTAACCAGGGTGATCACCGGATCGAGTGAGGCGGAGGCGGACATGGCACCGACATCCCCTACAGTCGCCTGCTGGGCGATTGGACGTCGGCTTCGGGAACGACGCGAGGAAGCTGCGATAACCGGCGCAGCCGCCGCCAAGCGCGTCGGCGTGACACCTGCCTACCTTTCCGACATCGAACACGGGAAGAAGAATCTCGCCGAGGACCGTCTCGACGTCCTGATCGCCACCTACGGGATCGAAGAGGAAGAAGCTCGAGAACTTCGGTCCTTGCGCGCGAGCGGCGCGCATCGCGGCTGGTGGAATGCCTATTCGGCGCTGTTCAACAGTGACCTGCTCCGGTTCTTCGGTTTCGAGCACGGAGCCGAGACCGTCGACGTCTTCGACAGCGACTTGATCAACGGCCTGTTCCAGACCGAGGACTACGCACGCGCGGTCATCGAGGCTGGCAGCCCGAACGTCCGCCTCGCCGAAGTCGACCGCCGTGTCAAGTGCCGACTCGTGCGCAGACAACGCATCACGGGAGACGAACCGTTGAAGCTCAACGCGGTGATGAGCGAAGCCGTGCTGTGGCAGCGGATCGATGGTCCCGAAGTTCTCGCCGACCAGCTCGACCACCTTTCCGCACTGATCGAGCGGTACAGCGATAACCTGGCGGTGCAGGTCGTCCCGTTCACTTCCACCGGACACGACGCGATGGGCAGTTCGGCTTTCCACATCATGACGTTTCCGAGCGGGAAGCTCCCCGCCCTGCTGTGGCAGGAAACGGTTACTTCGACCGGGCTGATTTCAGATCCGACCACCGTGCGCGAGTACGGTCTCGCGCACGGCGACGCACTGAAGGCCGCGCTGGGACGAGACGACTCGCTCGCTCTGATCCGCAAAGTTGCGGGGCAGATAAGGTGAGTTCATGCAGTCTCACCGCGAGTTGGGCGATGCGCGCTGGCGCAAGTCCGGCCACAGCGCCAGCAATCCGCATTGCGTCGAGGTCGCCGTGACCGCTGATGGAGTCGGTGTGCGGGACACCAAGGACCGCTCCGGCGGCGTGCTCTCGTTCTCCTCGCAACATTGGCGCGATTTCCTCACCGCGCTCAAGGGCGACTGACCCATGGTGCGCCTCCGGACGTGAACGGGCACCGGGGACCGCGCCCGGCCGCTTCCGTCCGTTGCGGCGATCAGCCGCGTTCCCGATCCGGTTTGCGCGCCTCGACCAGCGTGCGGGTGGAGTGCGCGACGAAGGAACCATCGTCGTGGATGCGTTCGTGCAGCTGAC
Source organism: Saccharopolyspora sp. (assembly GCF_017434145.1). Taxonomy (NCBI): domain Bacteria; kingdom Bacillati; phylum Actinomycetota; class Actinomycetes; order Pseudonocardiales; family Pseudonocardiaceae; genus Saccharopolyspora; species Saccharopolyspora sp. The sequence goes on from NZ_JAFRFW010000480.1 coordinate 9,397, forward strand.
GCAATCGGTCGCGGTACGCCTCCACGGTGAACCCGGGAACCGTCCAGATCACCTTGCGCAAGAAGAAGATCACTGCACCGACGTCGAAGAACTCCGCCCGCAGCCGTTCGCAACGCATATCCACGACTTCCAAGCCGGCCGCCCGCGCGTCCGCCGCCTCCCGGTCCGGGTGGCGCAGCTTCGCGGCCTGCGGCTGCGGCCCGAGGAAGTGCACCACCAGCTCCCACATGGTCGCCGGGCCGACGTGCTGGGCGAAGTAGCTGCCGCCCGGCCGCAGCACCCGCGCGATCTCCGCCCAATGCACGGTGGCCGGGTGGCGGCTGGTCACCAGGTCGAAGGCATCGTCCGCGAACGGCAGCGGCGACTCGTCCGGAACCGCCACCACGACCGCGCCACGAGGATGCAGAATCTTCGTCGCCGCGGCGGCGTTCGGCGGCCACGACTCGGTCGCCGCCATCGTCGGCGGGAACCGCGGGCATTCGTTCAGGACCTCTCCGCCGCCGGTCTGCACGTCCAGCGCCGCCGACGCCTGCGCCAACCGCCGGCTCATCGAGCGCTGATATCCCCACGAAGGGCGCTGCTCGGTGGCCCGCCCGTCGAGCCAGCGGAAATCCCAGCCGTCGACCGGCGAAGCTTCGACCTCGGCCACCAACTCCTCGAATGAGCAAGACACGCCGACGATCGTCCCAGCGTCAGCGGTAGCAGTAGGAGTCGGAAGAGGCGTCGCCGCCTTGCAGGCGGACCTGGTGCACCCGCAGTCCGCGGAAATCCTCGCCGTGCGGGAAGAACGACTCGTCCACCGTCAGTCCACCCGCCGGGTCGGCGTCCAGCTTGGCCATCCAAGCACCCACGCCGTCCGGATAGAACTGGTCGTCCCAAGCACCGTAGAGCGAGTTCGTCAGGTACACGCGCCGCCCGTCGCGGCTGATCTCGACCATCTGCGGACCGCCGGAGAGCGGCGAAGCAGGTGCGGCAGGGTGCGGACGGCGGCCCACGATCCCGCCCAGGTGCACCGAACCGGTCTCCCGCGGCAGCGCGGGGTCGGTGACGTCG
>NZ_JAFRFW010000481.1:0-2782 GCF_017434145.1 Saccharopolyspora sp.
GATCATCGCCGCGATCTTCGCGGCCGCTTCGGCCGCGAGCGCCGCGCCGGGATTCCTGCCCGCGCACTCCGGGCAGCAGTCCGGTTCCCGGCCGTCGATGCGCGCGTGGATCGAGCCGCGGACGCTGGTCATCGGGCTGATGGTGCTGGCGCTGGCGCTGACCGAAGGCACCGCCAACGACTGGCTCGCGGTGGCCCTGGTGGACGGCTACGACGCGCCTGCCTGGCTCGGCGCGGCCGGCTTCGCGGTGTTCCTGAGCGCGATGACCGCGGGCCGCACCCTCGGCACCGGCCTGCTGGACCGGTTCGGCAGGCAGCCGGTGATCTGGGCGACCATGGCCACCGCGCTGGTCGGGGTGCTGCTGGTGGTGTTCGCGCCGTGGCTGCCGCTGGCGGTGCTGGGCGCGGCGATCGGGGGGCTGGGTGCCTCGCTGGGCTTCCCGGTCGGCATGAGCGCCGCCGCCGACGACCCGGAGCGGGCCGCCGCGCGGGTCAGCGTGGTCTCCACGATCGGTTACACCGCGTTCCTGGCCGGGCCGCCGCTGCTCGGCTACCTCGGCGACCACTTCGGCACGCTGCACTCGCTGCTGGTGGTCGCGGTGCTGCTGGTGCCTTCGGCGATGGCCGTGCCCGCGGCCGAACCGCCGCGACGTTGACCTCCCGATGGAACGACGAAGGAGTCGCATGTCCAGGTATCGGATCGACCGGCGCACGTTCGGCAAGGCGGCGGGCATCGCCGCCGGGATGACCGCGATCAGCTGGAGCCCCGCAACGGCCGCGGAGGCGTCCGGGGCGCCGATCACGACCGCCGCACCCGGCGGGCTCGTGCAGGCGCACTTCCGCTTGCAGCAAGGAAAACCGCAGTACTCGATCACCAGCGGCGCCCGGACGGTGCTCGACTGGTCGGCCATGGGTTTCGAGTTGGGCGACGGCTCGCGATTAGGCGACTCGGCCGAACTCCTGGGCACCCACCACGAGGAGCTCGACGAGACGTGGCAGCCGACGTGGGGTTCGGCCGCGGAAGTGCGCAGCCACTGCAACAGCACCGTCGTGCGGTTGCGCGAGACCGGGACCGACCGGTTGCTGGACATCGAATTCCGCGTCTTCGACGACGGTGCCGGGTTCCGCTACGTGTTCCCGCAGCAGCCCAACCTGGGCGACTTCGAGGTCTTCGACGAGCTCACCGAGTTCCGCTTCACCGACGACCACACGGCCTGGTCCAGCCCGGCGAACTACGACTCGGTGGAGTACCTGCACACCGAGACTCCGCTGACCGCGGCCGGCGGGCTGCACGAGTGGCAGGAGCCGCGGGACGAGGAAGGCGAGCACATCGGCGACGTGGCCACGCCGCTGACCGTGCGGATCGCCGAGGACTGCTACCTCGCGGTGCACGAGGCCGCGCTGTTCAACTACCCGGGGATGACCCTGACCAAGATCGACGGCGGGCCGAGCCTGCGTTGCGCGCTCGTCCCGCGCAAGGGCGAGGGCCGCCGCAAGGCGATCCTGCGCGCCCCGTTTCCCACGCCGTGGCGGGCTTTCCTGGTCGGGCGCAGCGCCGGGGAGCTGATCGAGTCGCCGCTGGTGCTCAACCTCAACGAGCCTTGCGCGATCGAGGACACCTCGTGGATCGCGCCCGGCAAGTTCGTCGGCGTGTGGTGGGAGATCCACAAAGGACGCAACACCTGGATCGAGGGTCCGGACCTCGGCGCCACCACCGAGAACACCATGCGGTGCATCGATTTCGCCGCGGCGAACGGGATTCCGTACGTGCTGGCCGAAGGCTGGAACAAGGGGTGGACGACCGGTGGTGACTTCGGCGCCCAGGACTTCATCCGTCCCAACGACCAGTTCGACCTGCGCCGGGTCGTCGACTACGCCCGCGAGCGCGGGGTGAACTTCCTGGCGCACAACGAGACCGGCGGCCGCATCGACAACTACGAGCGGCAGATCGACGAAGCTTTCGCGCTGTACGAGGAACTGGGCCTGCCGGGCGTGAAAACTGGCTACGCCGGGGACATCGGGCCGCACTACCACCACGACCAGTCGATGGTGAACCACTACCAGCGCGTGATCCACAAGGCCGCGAAGCACCGGCTGATGATCAACGCGCACGAGCCGATCAAGGGCACCGGGATCGAGCGCACCTTCCCGAACTTCGTCTCCCGCGAAGGTGCGCGCGGCATCGAGTACGACGCCTGGTCGCAGGGCAACCCGCCGGAGCACACCCTCATCCTGCCGTTCACGGTCATGCTGGCCGGTCCGTTCGACTACACGCCGGGGATCTTCGACATCACCTGGTTCCCGGAGCAGAGCCCGGACGACGACCACGGCAGCGACAACGACGGCACCCGCGTGCACACCACCAGGGCGCACCAGATCGCGCTGTACCCGGTGCTGCTGAGCGGGCTTCAGCAGCTCTCGGACGTGCCGGAGCACTACGAGGGCACGCCGGAGTTCGAGTTCCTGCGCGAAGTTCCGGTCAGCTGGGACGAAACCCGCGTGGTGCAGGGCGAAATCGGCGACTTCCTCACCATGGCGCGGCGCAGCGGGCAGAGCTGGTTCGTCGGCTCGCTGACCGACGAGCAGGCCCGGACGCTGGAGGTTCCGCTGCACTTCCTCGGTGCGGGAGCCTTCGTCGCGCACGTCTACGCGGACGCGCCGGAGACCGATTTGGACACCAACCCGAACGCGGTCCGCGTCGATCGGTTCCTGGTTCATGCCGGGACCGTCGTGCGCGCCGAACTCGCGCGCGGCGGCGGGCACGCGATCCGGATCGTCCCGGC
>NZ_JAFRFW010000482.1:0-2105 GCF_017434145.1 Saccharopolyspora sp.
AGGCGTCATGCCCGCCGCGCGGTACGCCAGCCCGGAGGCGTAGCGGCCGTTGCGCTCGGTCTGCCAGGGCGAGACCGTCGCGTCGATCAGCTGCACGTAGGTGCCCTCCTCGAACCCGTCGCCTGGGTCGGCGGTCAGGGTCACCTTGATCTCCTCGCCCTTCTCCGCGAACTGGCCCTCCTGCGGGCGCTTCTTCGCGAACAGCGACACCACGAAGTGCTGTGCCCCGGAGCGGTCCGTGACCGGCTCCTCCACCCCGTTGTCGTTCTCGCGCATCTTCAGCGCCGGAGACTCCGTCACCATCAGCTTGTAGCCCTGCAAGTTCACCGGAATGTTCCGCATCGCGTGATCCTTAGCGTCGCTTGTCGTTCTTTGTCGTACTAGTCCACACTAGCACAGTGCTAGTACGGTCTGTGCTGCTCCGATCGAGTGATCTAGCGCGTCATGTGGCGTCTCGGTACAGTCAGCTTGTGGATCAGCACCGAGTCGCCGCGCACCCATACCAGGAGATGGCCTCCGAGATCGCGAGGCAGATCGATGGCGGCGATCTCTCCCCGGGAACGCGGTTGCCGTCCGTCCGTGCCCTCGCGAAACAGCACGAGGTCTCGGCGATGACAGCGCAGAAGGCGCTGAACCAGTTGGCCCAGGACGGGTATGCGGAAGCCGTTTCGGGGCTCGGCTACTTCGCGCAGGAACCCCCCGCCAAGGGGGAAGCGCGGACCGACCCGTCCACAGCCGCCATTAACCGCCAGCTCGCCGAGCTTCAGGACACCGTTTCCGAGCTCCGCGCTCGGGTCGAGGCTCTGGAAGACCGTTCCTAGCCCCTGTGGTTTCCTGCTCTGCCCTGTCATGCCTCAAGATTGCCGTGATCCGGCGGACGCATTCACCGCGTGCCAGGACGGTTGCGGACGTCTGCCGGGCGCAAAAACGTCCCTCCGCGTCCCTCGTGACGTCACACATTGAGAGGCATCTGAGCCAGTGCCCACCGGATACGGTGTCGGCCGTGACGCTGTTCGGGTGGGCCTTCGACGTGGCCGAGCGCAAGCTGTCCGAGAGCCTGCCGCGCCGGTGGTCTCACGTCCAGGGTGTTGCCGAACGCGCGCGTTCACTCCGGTCGGCCGCGGGTGAGGAAGCCGATCTGCTGGAGTCGGCGGCGATCCTGCACGACGTCGGCTATGCGCCGGACATCGCGACCACCGGTTTCCACCCGCTCGACGGTGCTGTGTTCCTGCGGAGCATCGATGCGCCGGATCGACTCGTGCACCTGGTGGCGCACCACTCGTACGCCGAACTCGAAGCGGGCCTGCGCGGGCTGTCGGCGGAGCTGTCGGAGTTCACCGACGAACGCGGACCGATTCGCGATGCGCTCTGGTACTGCGACTTGAACACCACGCCCGATGGCGAGGAAGTCGACGCGCGGGATCGCATCGCGGAGATCAAGCAGCGCTACGGCCCCGGCCACCTGGTCACGACCTTCATCACCGAGGCCGCTCCGGAACTGCTCGCGGCGGTGGACCGGACTCGGCAGCGCGCCGAGGCCGCGGTCAGCTGAGGTAGGGCTCGGACCGTTCCTCCAAGGCGTGCTGGATGCGCAGCCGCATGGAGGGATGGATATCGATCTCGGCGATGCGTTCCGGCTCCACCCAGTGCACGCGCCGGGATTCCTGGCTGGTTCGAAGCTCGCCGCCGGTCGGCCGCGCGTGGAAGACGATGGAGAACTCTTGGCGCACTTCGCCATCGTCGTAGGCGATGACGTGGCGCGGGTCCGAGTAGATCCCGACGATGCCGGTGATCGCGATCGTCATGCCGGTTTCCTCGAAGGCTTCGCGCTCAGCCGCTTGGCGAGTGCTCTCCCCCAGGTCTTGAGCACCGCCGGGCACGGCCCAGAGACCATTATCGGTGCGCTCGATCATCAGCACGCGCCCGGAATCGTCGCGGACGACGGTAGCCACGGCGACCACGAGGCTGTTCGCCGCAGGTGCGGCAGGGTCGTCGTAGTGGTCTTTCTTGGGCATGACCCCTGCTTACCAGGTGCAGGGCGCCGCAGCGGACCACACCGAATCGAAGCTCTCCGCGTAGGTGTTGAACAAATCGCCAGCACCCAG
>NZ_JAFRFW010000483.1:0-37772 GCF_017434145.1 Saccharopolyspora sp.
CGTTCAGGCCCGTGGGGCTCAGCCCGTGCGCGGCCTCGTGCTCCTCGGCCGTGCCGTAGGCGCGCAGCTCGGGCTCGCGCCGCACGCCCAGCGCGAGCAGCCGGTGCGGCACATCGGGCAGCGCGTCACCGACGGCGTGGCTGGACGTGCCGCTCAGGTACGGCTCGACCAGCACGACGTCCGGCGTCGAAGCCAGCGCCGCCGCCCGCAGGCCCGCGGAGTCGAACGGCCGGATGGTCGCCGCGTAAAGCACCGTGACGTCCATCAAGGCGGTGGCCGCGAGCACCGGCCGCAACATCGGTCCCACCGCGAGCACGACGCCTCCCCCGCCCTGGCGGACCACGCGGAACCCGGGGCCGGTGGGCAGCGCCTCGTCGTTCTCCCGCTCGGTCAGCCGCAGGTAGACGCGGTCGTCCCCGCGCAGCGCAGCGGGCAGCAGCTCGGCGACCTCCTGCGGATGCCCGGGAACGTGCACGGTCCAGTCCGGCAGGGTGTCGATCAGCGCCACATCGCCCGGGCCCATGTGCGTGCGGCCCGCGTCCGGGTAGTCGTAGGAAGCGCCCGTGCTCACCAGCAACGCCCCGCTGCCTTGGTGGTTGATGTCCAGCTTGAGCTGCTCGAACGGCCGCTCCAGCAGGAACGGCGTGATCGTGTGCAGCACGGGGCGCATCCCGGCCAGCGCCAGCCCACCGGCCACGCCGACCATCGCCTGCTCGCGGATGCCCACGTTGAGCACCCGGTCCGGATGGCGTTCGGCTGCTTCGGTGAAGCGGTCCATGGAGATGTCGGCCAGCACCACGGCCAGCCGGGGATCGTGCTCCAGGGCCGTGCTCACCACGTCGGTGAACACCTCGCGCATCGTCTTGGGCGGCATCGTGCGGGCCATCAGTCAGTACTCCTTCGCTTCGACGCGGGCGATCACCGCGAGCGGGCGGTCCGGGCGGGTGTCGGTGAGCGCGGCGTGCAGCGCCTCGTGGTCCCGGCCGTCGACGGAACGCGCGGCCCAGCCTTCGCCCGCGAAGCGCTGTTCGATGCCACCCGGCCAGCCGTAGGACGACGAGGAGTTGTCGACCACGACGGTGGTGAGGTTGCCGAGCCCCCGGCGGCCCGCCACGGCGATGGCTTCGTGGTTGCTGCCCTCGTCGAGCTCGGCGTCGCCGACGAGCACGACCACGCGCGGCCCGGTGCGCCCCTGGGCGCGCAATCCCAGCGCCGTGCCCAGCGCCAGCGGTAGCCCGTGCCCGAGCGAGCCGCTGCCGATCTCCACGCCGGGCGCCAGCACGCGGTCCGGGTGGAAGCCGAGCGGAGAGTCGAACCGGCCCCAGCGGTCCAGCTCCGCCGGATCGAGGATGCCCTTGGCGGCGAGCACCGCGTAGTAGGCCATCGGGCCGTGGCCCTTCGACAGCAGGAAGCGGTCGCGCTCGGGGTGGTCGATGAGCTCCGGGCCGATCGCCAGCACCCGGTCGTAGAGCACCCACAGCACGTCCAATGTCGAGGTGGCCGCCGGCGAGTGCTTCTCGTCCCCGGCCATCCGCCCGATCAGATCGGGCAGGTCGGCGTAGCCGAATTCGGTCGCAGTAGTCATGCCGCGACTCTGATACTTATAGTTAACTTGAAGTCAAGCGATCATCCGCGACCTCGGAGAGCTGATCTTTTCCCCGCGTTGAGCCGTTTTCCGCCGGATGTTGTCAGTGCGGTGACAAAAACATCCACTTCGGACGAACGCACGAGGACGGTCGCGCACACGTGATCCGGATGGAGTATTGCCGCCGGACCTACTGCGAGTAGCTTGGGAGCCCGCCGGACGTGCTCCGGTCCCTTCGCCCGGCGACGAAAGGCTTGTCATGCCCCGCGCCTTCCCCGGAACCGCCGCGATCCTCGCGCTGACGACGACGGCGATGCTGTGCACCGCGGCGCCCGCATCCGCGGGCCGGACGCACACCCGGCTCGTGGAGATCGCCGCGCACGACGGCACTCCGCTGGTAGCCGCTGTCTGCGAACCGGCCGACCCCGGACCGCACCCGGCCGCGGTGCTCGTGGCCGCTTGGGGCGGCGGAAGCACGCAGAACATCGTGCCGTGCGAGAACTTCGCCGCCCGCGGGTACGTCGCGGTTTCCTACGGCACCAGGGGATTCGGCGAATCCGGCGGCCAGGTCGAGGTCGGCGGGCCGGACGACGTCGCCGACGTCTCCGACGTGATCGACTGGACGCTGGCCAACACCGATTCCGATCCGGCGCGGATCGGCGTGGGCGGGATCTCCTACGGCGCCGGGATCGGTCTGCTCGCCTCGGCCTCCGACCCGCGGATTCGGGCGGTGGCGTCGATGAGCGGGTGGGCGGACCTGGTCGAGTCGCTGTTCGGCAACCGCACCAGGCGCGCTGCGGTGGCCACGGTGCTGCGGATCTCCGGCGAGAAGGACGGCGACCTCTCCCCCGAGACCCGGGAGATGCTCACCAAGTACATGTCCGGCGAGGACCGGGAACGCGTGACCGAATGGTCGCGAGTCCGCTCACCTTCCTCCTATGTGGACGGAATCAACGCGAACCGCCCCGCGGTGCTGATGCTCAACACCTGGAGCGAGACGGTGTTCCCGCCCGCGCAGCTCGCCGAGTTCCAGCACCGGCTGCGCACCCCGAACCGGCTGGAGCTGATCCCCGGCGAACACGCCGCGGCCGAGACCAGCGGACTGCTCGGGCTGCCCAACGACGCCTGGAACGACACCTACCAGTGGTTCGACACGCACCTGCGCGGCGCGCCCGCGCCACCGAGCGCGCCGGTCGTGCTGCAGCCCAGAGGTGCCACCGACCGGCCGCGCGAGCAGTACCCGGACTGGAGCGCGATCAGCGACCGGACCGAACGGTTCTTCCTCTCCGGCGAGGAAGAACTCACCGCCGACGAACCCGCGGACTGGTCCCGGACCATCCGAAGTGGACGCGACACGGTGGCGAACGGCGGTGTCCCGCTGGTGACCTACACGCTGGAAGCGCTGACCGGGAACCCGCCGACCGCGTTCCTGCCCGCCGTCGACCCCGCCGCGGGCGCCAAGTGGACCAGCCCGCCGCTACCGGAACCCCACGTGTTGCGAGGAAGTCCGCACCTGCGGATGAGCGCGGTACCGCCGGCCCCGAACGGCATGCTGGTCGCCTACCTCTACGACGTGGACGCCACCGGCACCGGACGGATGATCTCGTACGTGCCGTACTCGTGGGAGAACGCCAAGCCCGGCGAACCGATCACAGTGGACACCGACCTCCCGCCCACCGCTTACGACGTGCCCGCCGGGCACCGGCTCAGCTTGGTGGTCGACACCGAGGACCCGCTGTACTTCCTGGACGACAACCCGCCCAACGCACCGCTGACCTTGCAGAACCCGCCGGCGCTGGAGGGCCCGGCGACGCTGGACCTGGCGCTGCAGGACGGAAAGGAGCAACCGTGACCACCACCGAACACCGGCCGGGCGGTACCCGGATCAACCCGGACTCGCTGCCGTACCGGTTGTGGCACAAGGGACATCGCAAGTTCTGGGACCCCGCAGCGATCGACTTCTCGCAGGACGCCCGGGACTGGCAGCAGCTGACCGACCGCCAGCGGTTCGCCGCGACGCTGCTGTGCGCGCAGTTCATCGGCGGCGAAGAGGCCGTGACCGAGGACATCCGCCCGTTCGTGCAAGCGATGGTGGCCGAGGGGCGCCGCGCCGACGAGCTCTACCTGAGCCAGTTCATGTTCGAGGAAGCCAAGCACACCCAGGGTTTCCGCCGCTGGCTCGACGCGGTCGGCGTGCAGCAGGACCTGCACCCGCACGTCGCGGACAACCCCGGCTACCGCGCGATCTTCTACGAGGCGCTGCCGGAGGCGCTGCACGCGCTGTCGGCCGATCCGAGCCCGGCGAACCAGGTGCGCGCGTCGGTCACCTACAACCACCTGGTCGAAGGCGTGCTCGCGCTGACCGGCTACTTCCTGTGGAACAGCACGTGCGAGCGCTTCGGCATCCTGCCGGGGATGCGCGAGCTGATCCGGCGGATCAGCGAGGACGAGCGCAGGCACATGGCGTGGGGAACGTTCACCTGCCGCAGGCACGTCGCCGCCGACGATTCGACTTGGGAGGTGGTGACCGAGCGGATGGACACGCTGCTGCCGCACGCGATCGGCCAGATCGAGCACGCCCTCGGGCGGTTGGAGGGCGATCCGTTCGAGATGCGCATCGAGGGGCTTTTCGAGTACGCGGCCGACCGCGCCGCCCGGCGGATCAAGGCGATCGAGTCGGCCCGCGGGGTCCCGGTGGAGCGGATCGACGTGGACCAGGCGCCGGAGCGGCTGGAGGAGGAGTTCGGGCGGGAGGACGAAGCCGCGTTGCGCGAGGAGGCTTCCGCGGAAAACAATTAGGCGAATATCTTTCACGTTGCCTGCGCTCTACTTACTTTCGTATTCACTCGAATTGACGGTTGGATGCTGCGCGGAAGATCACTAAAGTCCCTACTCGCGAGTAGGTAGATGTTCGGCGGCGCACATCTCCCCCGAGCCGGACTCCCGGTCCCCGAGCAGGACTCCCGGACACGGCGCCGCTCCGGCACGGAAAGAGAGCCATGCTGACGACGGCGAATCATTCCCAGGCGGCAACTCCCGACTCGGCCGATCCCAAGGCCCCCGGACTGTGGGCGGCGTTGCCGAGCGACCTCGCGCCCATCCTGCGGCCCGAACTGCGCAGCCTCGCGGCGCAGATCCTGGAGGAGATCCAACGCCGGATCCCCGAATACGCGCGGCCGATGGATCACAACTACGTGCACGCCATCCACCGCGGCGTCGAAGAGGCGCTGAGCCAATTCGTCGACCAGATCGCCGACCCCACCGCCCCGCAGGAACGCTGCGCCGAAGTGCACCGCGCCCTCGGCAAGGCGGAAATGCACGAAGGGCGCAGTTTGGACAGCTTGCAGGCCGCCTACCGGCTCGGTGCGCGGCTCGCGTGGCGGCGCCTCGCGCGGATCGGCGAACGCGCCCGGGCCGCGCCGCGAACGATGCTGCTGCTCGGCGAAGCCATCTACGCGCACATCGACGAACTCGCCGCGCTGTCGGTGGAGGGCTACGCCGAAGCCCAAGCCCGCGCGGCGGGCACGCAGGCGCGCAGGCGGCGCAGGCTGCTGGAACTGCTGCTGTCGGATCCGCAGCCACCGCAACAGATCCTGGAAGAGACCGCATCGGCGGCGCAGTGGCCGCTGCCCGGCAAGGTCGTGGTCGCCGCGCTGGAACGCTCCGAACAGCAAGAGCCGCACACCAACCCGCTGGCCCGCTGGGAGGCGCTGGTCGATCTGGAATGCGCCCAGCCGCACCTGCTGGTGCCGTGCACCCAGGACGAGCCGCACGACCTGCCGTGGAACGACCAGCTCGCCGGCTGGCGCGTGGTGATCGCACCACCGGTGGAGATCCGGCAAGCGCCGCACGCGCTGCGCTGGGCGCGGCGGCTGCTGGAACTGGCGGGCAACGGCGTGGTGCCCAACCGGCCGGTGTTGCGCTGCCGGGACCACCTCTCGAGCCTGCTGCTGCTCAGCGACGAGAACCTCACCCAGGAGATCGTGCACACCCGGCTGGCGCCGCTGGAGAAGCTCAAGGCCAAGCAGCAGGTGCGGCTGGCGGAAACGCTGCTGGCATGGCTGCAAACCCGCGGCGGCGCACCGGAAGTGGCGCAACGGCTGCAAGTGCACCCGCAGACCGTGCGATACCGGATGCACCAGCTCGAAGACCTCTTCGGCGAAGACCTGAACGACCCGCAGGCCCGCTTCGAGCTGGAGGTGGCGCTGCGCGCCGCGGGACGGTTGCTGCCGTACGGGGCGCTGCGCGGCGAAACGGTCGACAAGCCGACCGAACCCCTGCGCAAACCCGAAGATCCGGAGGGCGGAGTCACGTGAGCGACGCGATGCAGGCCCCTGTCCGCCAGGCGCCGGTGTTGCTCGCGCTGGGACTGGCCGGGTTCGTGACCGCGCTGGACAACAACATCGTCAATGTCGCGCTGCCGACCGTGCAGGCCGAGTTGGGGGCCACGGTCCCGCAGCTGGAATGGATCGTCAGCGGCTACGTGCTGGCGTTCGCGAGCCTGCTCATCATCGGTGGGCGACTGGCGGACCTGGCGGGGCGCAGGCGGATCCTGCAGCTCGGGCTGGCGGCGCTGATCGTCACCTCGGTCACGGCCGGGTTCGCCGAGACCGCGCCGGTGCTGATCGCGGTGCGCTTCGCGCAAGGCGCATCGGCCGCGCTGGTGATGCCCGCCGCGCTGGCCGTGCTGGCCGCCGACATCACTCCGGCGCGGCGCGAGCTGGCCGCCGGGATCTGGACGGCGTCGCTGGCGGTGGCGCTGGCGCTGGGGCCGGTCGTCGGCGGTGTGCTCACCGAACACCTGCACTGGAGCTGGATCTTCTTCCTGCACCTGCCCGCCGGGCTGCTGACGATGGCGCTGGTGTGGTGGGGACTTCCGGACGTGCGGCCGGAACCGATGCCGTTGCGGCACTTGGACCCCGGGGGGCTGGCACTGTCCACAGTGGTGCTCGCGGCGGGCAGTTTCGCGCTGGTGGAGGGCCAGAGCATCGGGTTCGGCCAGCCGATCATCATCGCGGCCGGAGCGGTGACGCTGGCGGCGATTCCGGTGCTGGTCGCGGTGGAGCGGCGCGCCGCCGAACCGATGTTGCACCTTTCCCTGGTGCGCAACAAGGTCTTCGGCGGCGGCACGATCGCGCAGGTGCTGTGGGGCGTGGGGGTCAACGGGACGCTGCTCTACACCTCGTTGTTCCTGCAGGACGTGCTCGAACTCTCGCCCAGCGCGGCCGGAATGGTCTTCGTGCCACTGGCCGGGCTGCTCGTGCTGTGCGTGCCGTTCGTGCCGCCGCTGAGCGCGCGGTTCGGCGCGCGGTGGACGGTGACCGCCGGAATGGTGCTGGTAGCGCTGGGATTGTGGCTGCTGGCCGGTTCCGGGCCCGGCACCACGGTGGCGGCGTTGATGCCCGGGCTGCTGTCGATCGGCGTCGGCTCGGCGTTGATCACCCCGTTGACCTCCGAAGTGCTCGGCGCGGTACCGACCGGCAGCGCGGGCGTGGCCTCGGCGATGATCAGCGCCGCGCGGGAGGCGTCCGGAGTGCTCGGGATCGCCGTCGTGGGCGTGGTGCTTTCGTTGACCAGCGACGCCGCATCGGCATCGGGCGCGGCGGCCGACGCCGCCTACTCCGCCGGTTACTCCGCGGGAATGCGGTTGGCCGCCGGGTTGGTGCTGCTCGGGGCGTTGGCCACGGCGTTCGCGCTGGCTCCGGCCAAGCCGAGGCGGTCGGCGAACATCGGCCAAGAGCGGTGCAACTCCCGTTCCCAATAAGGCCAATCGTGCCTACCGGCACCGTAATAGTGCTCGGTGACCGCGATTCCCATCGCCTTCAGGCGCGAAGTCATCGCCAGCGAAGTCGACAGCGCCGACGGCTCCAGCGAATCCGGTAGCGCCCCCGGAGCGTCCAGCGGGCCGGGCAGGCCGTTGCCGCAGGAGACGTAGAGCGCGGTGCCGCGCAGCTGTTCGGCGTGGTCGAAGGGATTTCGCGCGGACCAGGTGGGGTGGTCCAGCACGGCACTGCCCCACATCGCCAGCGGGTCCTCCCCCTCGCGCACCAGAAGTCCCTGCACCACACCGGGAACGCCGGGCTGCAGGGTGTTCAGCAGTCCACTGTAGGAGGCCGCGGCGCGGAACATGCCGGGGTGGCGGAAGGCGTAGGCGAAGGAGCCGTAGCCGCCGACGGACAGGCCGGCGACCGCTCGGCGGTCCCCGGCGCCGTAGTCGCGCTCCAAGATTCCGCGCAGTTCGCTCAGGTGGAACGACTCCCAGTCCGGTTCACCACCGGCCCACCTGGTGTAGAAGCCGGCCGGGCCACCACTGGGAATCACGGTGAGCACGTCCTTGTCCGACATGAACCGCTGCACGTCGGTGAAATTCGTCCACGCCCGGTAATCCGCGTCCTCGCAGCAGCCGTGCAACAGGTAGAGCACCGGCCAAGTGCGGTCCGGATGCTTCTTCCAGCCGCGCGGCAGCAGCAGGCGGACGGGTGCGCTGGTGCCCAGAGCGGGCGAATAGATCAGCAGGTCGAGGGTGCGCGCGTCAAGCCGGTTCTCCTGCAGGACACTGGGTTCGGCGGCAGGATTTGGTGCGGTGGCAGGACCGGGTTCGGCGGCGCCGGATTTCGCAGCACCGGCCACTTCGGACGACGCGCCGACGACGGCCTCGGCGGGTGGCGTCGAGGCCCCCGTCGAGACCGCCAGGGCGCCCACCATCGACATGGTCAGCGACGCGCGCCACCACCGTCCACTGTTCATTTGTCGTGCCTTTCGTGCTCGAGCTGGTGCTGGGACCACGTCCGGTCCTTCAGAGCGGCATGGTCGAGTGCTTCTTGGGCGGGGTTTCCTGCCGCTTGTTCGCCAGCACCCGCAAGGCGCGCACCAAGTGCTCACGCGTGGTGGAGGGCTGGATGACGGCGTCGACGTAGCCGCGCTCGGCCGCGATGTAGGGAGTGGCCAATGTGGACCGGTATTCCTCGATCAGCTTGGCCCGCACCGCTTCCTCGGTACCGTTGGCCGCGGCCTCGGCCAGTTCCCGCCGGTGCAGCAGGCTCACCGCGCCGGAGGCGCCCATCACCGCGATCTCCGCGGTCGGCCACGCGAGGTTCACGTCCGCTCCGAGGTGCTTGGAACCCATCACCGCGTAACCACCGCCGTACGCTTTGCGCACCACGACGGTCACCTTCGGGACGGTCGCCTCCGAGTACGCGTAGATCAGCTTCGCGCCGCGGCGGATGATGCCGTGGCGCTCCTGCTCGACACCCGGCAGGTAGCCGGGAACGTCGGCGAAGGTCAGCAGCGGCAGCCCGAAAGCGTCGCAGAACCGCACGAACCTGGCGGCCTTCTCGGAGGCGTCGATGTCGATGGTGCCCGCGTTCTGCGACGGCTGGTTGGCCACCACCCCGACGCTGCGGCCCTCGACCCGGCCGAACGCGCAGATCATGCTGCGCCCGAAAAGTGGCTGCACTTCGAGGAAATCGCCGTCGTCGAGGACAAGTTCGAGCACGCGGTGCATGTCGTAGCCCTGGTGCGGCTCGTCCGGCACCAGCACGTCCAGTTCTCCGGCCGCCCCCACGTCCGAAGCGGACTCGTATTGCGGAGCGCTGTCCAGGTTGTTCGCGGGCAGGTAGCCGAGCAACGTCCGCGCCCAGTCGATGGCGTCGGCCTCGTCCTCTGCCAAGTGGTGGGCGTTGCCGGAGATTTCGCTGTTCGTCCGGGCACCGCCCAGCTCCTCCGCATCGGCCTGCGCACCGGTCACCGACCGCACCACCTCCGGACCGGTGACGAACATGTGCGAGGTCTTTCGCACCATGACGGTGAAATCGGTGATCGCGGGCGAATACACCGCCCCGCCCGCACACGGTCCCATGATCAACGACAGCTGCGGGATGACACCGGAAGCCAGCGAGTTCCGCCTGCCCAGCTCGGCGTAGTACGCCAGCGAGACCACGCCCTCCTGGATGCGCGCACCGCCGGAGTCGTTGATGCCCACCACCGGGCAGCCGATCTTCATCGCCAGGTCCATCACCTTCAGGACCTTCTCCCCGAACGCTTCGCCCATGCTGCCGCCGAAAACGGTGAAGTCCTGCGCGAAGACGCACACCGGGCGCCCGTCGACCGTGCCGTGGCCGGTTACCACCCCGTCGCCGTACGGCCGCTGGTCGTCGGTTCCGTAGGAGCCACCGCGGTGCCGGGCTAGTTCGTCCAGCTCGACGAAGGAGTCCTCGTCCAGCAGCAGGTGGATGCGCTCGCGCGCGGTGAGCTTTCCCTTGGCGTGCTGCTTGCCCCGGGCACGCGCATCGGCGTCGTGCACCGCGGTGTCGTGCCGCCGCTGCAACGCCTGGATCCGTTCCGCGGTTGTCATGCGCCCTCCCTGGTGAGTGCGGACGTGCCGAGTACACCCGCGAGGTGCGCCGCGATGACGTCCACGTTCGGCGGGTCGATCATGGACAGGTGGTCGCCGGGTATCCGCACCACTTCCGGAGCGGCCACGATCTCGTCCCACCCGAGCGCCTCGTCGGTGCGCAGGTAGCGCGGGTCCAATGTGGTCGTGGTGGTTTCGGCCTCCTGCGCTCGGTACAGCAGCACCCGCCCGTCGAACGGTCCGGGCTGATAGCGCTCCGCGATCCTTGCGTCCACATAGGACGTGTACTGGTGGTGCAGGACGCCTGCTCCCATGTCGATGTCCGCTCCCGACAGCGCACCGAGCACACGGCGCATCTGCTCGTCTTCGTCCAACCCCTGGAGCTCGGTCGAGCGCACCTGCAGCGCGACGCCGTAAGTCGACTCGATGTGCTCGGCGAACCGGTCGAACCGGCGCAGCACGAGCTGTTCGGACGTGGCGCCGTCCGGTGCGGGCAACGGGAGAATGGTGTCGATCAGCGCGACGAACTCGACCGGCTCGCCGAGCTCGGTGAGCCGGCGCGCGGTCTCGTAGGCGAGACATCCGCCGAAGGACCATCCGCCGAGGCGGTAGGGCCCGTGCGGCTGGAGTTCGCGTACCAGGTCCGCGTACCGCTGCGCCTTGGCCTCGACGGAGTCCAGGTCGTCGAGCCGTTCCAGGCCGTAGCACGGCTGGTCGGCACCTAGGCTCGCCACCAGCGGCTGGTAAACGCTGGTCGGGCCGCCTGCCGGGTGGAAGAGGAACAACGGGCGCCCAGTTCCCGTCGTGCGCAGCGCGCGCACCGGGCCGTCGGTTCCTTCGAAGCGCTGCCGCAGCAGATCCGCCATCCCCGACACCGTCGGGGTGCCGAACAACTCCTCCGTAGTGTCCGATGAGGACAGGCGTTCGCGAATTCCGCGGGCCACGACGTCGGCTTGCTCCCGCGTCCCACCGAGGTCGTAGAAGTCCTCGGCGACGCCGAACTCGACCGGGCCCAGTGCCTCGGCCCACAGATGTGCGATCCACCGCTCGGTCGCGTCCCGCGGGCCGATGCGTGCCGACTCGACGACCTCCGCAACGGTCCCGAGGCCCAGCTGTTCGGCCAGGTGCCGGGCGATGTCGTGCAGGCTCGCACCGCGCAGCAGCAGCGCGGGAGGGACCGCCACGCCGAAATCGCGTTCGACTGCGTTCCGCGCCCGGGTCGCCATCAGCGAGTCGAGCCCCAGCATCGTCAGCGGCGCGGCCGGGTCGAGGTTTTCCGCCGAGCCGCCGAGGATTCCCGCGACCTCCGACCTGAGATGCCCGGTGATCGATTCGACGGCTTCGGCGGGCCGGTCGCGCGGCAGCGAGTCGACATCGAACCGGCCCGCCGTCTTCGGCTCCGCGGTGACGACCGCATCGAAGAGCGGACGGGAGCAAAGTTGCGGGAAATACTCCGCAGCGCGCGCCGCGTCGAGCCGCGCCACACCGGTCGCAGTGCGCCCGGAGGCCAGCACCGCCTCCAACGCTTCGACGCCTTCGGCAGGGGTGAGCTGGTCGATCACCCGCGCGAGCGGGGATTCCGCCGCACCGCCGACGTCCGCCCAAAGTCCCCAATGGATGGTCGTGGCAGGAAGTCCGCGCGCACGGCGCAACCTGGCGAGATCGTCGGTCCAGGCGTTCGCGGTGGCGTAGGCGGCCTGTCCGGGAGATCCCAGCAGGGCCGCCGCGGAGGAGAACACCACCCACCAGTCCAGCTCGTGGTCAACCGTGGCCTCGTGCATCCGCCAAGCGGTGCGCGCCTTCGACCGCCACACCTGCTCGATCGCGTGCTCGTCGAGATCCGCCACGAGACCGTCGAGCAACGCACCTGCGGCGTTCACGACACCGCGCAACGCCATGCCGTTCTCCGTGGCCGCAGCGACGAGCTGCGCTGCGACGTCCGCAGTGGACACATCGCCGGTCACCACCCGGACCTCGGCACCCTCGGCCTCGATTTCGGCGAGTTCGCGGGCGACCGCCGCGGACGGTTCACCCCGGCCGTTGAGCACGATGCGCTGCGCCCCGCGCTCGGCGAGCCATCTCGCGACCGTGCGGCCCAAGCCGCCAAGTCCGCCTGTCACCACGTAGGCAGCCGGACGAACGACCTGATCGGTGCGGATCCGCCCCAACTCGGCGCGGTGCAGCCGCGCCACTTCACGATGTTCGCCGCGACGCCGGACCTCGTCGTCCGGAGCATCGGCGACGAGTTCCGCGGCCGCCGATGCCGTTCCGTCCGTGACCAGCATGCTCACCCGCAGTTCCGGGTGCTCGAACGCGAGCACCCGCACGAGCGCCCGCAAGCCCCAATCAGCACCGGAATCATCCGATGTGGACAACCACAACCGGATGTTCAGATCACGCCGGGACATTTCTCGCACGACGGCCGACGCGTGCAGCACGTGCTCCGCTCGCTCGGTCGAATCCGGGGAATCCGCCGGGAAAACGAGCACGACACCGCGCGGCGGGAGGCTTTCGTCATCGACGACCACGTCGAGCCCGGACTCGGGCCGGTGGAGGTCGCCGCGCACCGCCCGCTGGCCGGCGTCCCGCAATGCCGACACGAGGCCGTCGTCTTCGCCCAGGACCAGCCAGCTGCCTGCTTGCGCCGTGCCCGGCTCGGCCAGGTCCGCCGAATCCCAGCGCAGCTCCAGAAAAGCTTCGTCCAGTGGACGCGGCGGGGGCGCGAGCCCGCGAGCGCGGATCTCGGCGACCTCCAGCACCGGCACGCCTTCGCCATCGGTGACCAGCAGCGAACCGATCGGTTCCGGACCACCGGTGTGCAACCGCGCGTAGCAGCGGACCTGCTCGGGAAGCTGGCCGAGCAGGCGCACTCCCGCCAATGCGACCGGCACACCGATCCCGGCTTCCGGGGCGCCGTCCCCGAGACCCGCGGCCAGCAGACTTTGCAGGCACGCGTCCACCAATGCGGGATGTGCCGCGAACATCTCGGCATCGGCGGCCTGCTCCGGCAACGCGACCTCGGCCACCGCGAGGCCACCACGGGCACGTGCGGAACGCACCCCGCGGAAGGCCGGCCCGTAATGCTGACCGGCCGCGCGCAGCGCCGAATACAGATCGACGTCAACACCGTCCACTCCGGACTTTTCGAGTCCGGACCGGGTCTCGCTGCGGACGAGGGTTGCAGTGGCATGGCAGGTCCATCTGCCGGTGACCGATCGCGAGTGCACCTCGACACGCCCGGCACCGGAATCGTCCGGCGTGAACGTGGTCGTGACGGGCACGTTGTCCGCCAGCAGCAGCACTTGGTGCAACTCGAGCGATTCCAGGCGCAATGCCCCGAGGTCGGCGTCCCACGCCTGCGCACCTGCCGCGAACGCGATCTCCAGGTAGGCACTGCCGGGCAGCACCGGAGTGTCCTGCACCTTGTGATCGGCTAGCCAGGGCAAAGCTTCTGTTCCGACGTCGCCGCGCCACGCGCTTGCGCCGCCCGGCAGGTCGACTCGCAGGCCCAGCAGTGGATGTCCGGCCGGATCAGGCATGGAACGTGTTGCGACCCAATGGGATTCGTGCTGCCACGCGGTCGGCGGCACATCCACGAGACGACCTTTCCGATACCCGGTGACCGGTATGCGGCCGTTCGTGTGCAGCTCGGCGAGGGCCGTGTGGAAGGTTTCGGTTCCATCCGTCCCGCGGCGGCCGGTGAACGCCGCCACCGGCCGGGAAACTCCCGCCTCCGCCAGGGTCTCCTCGATCGCCGTGGTGGCGACCGGGTGCGGGGCCAGCTCGGCGAAAGTGCCGAAACCGGCCTCCGCTGCGGCGCGCACGGCCTGCTCGAACCGCACGGGGTTGCGCAGGTTGCGGACCCAGTAGTCGGCGTCGAACGCGGGGACCGAGCCAGGATCCGCCGTGCTGAACACCATTGCGGACGTTTCCCGGGGGGCGATCCCGGAGAGCTCCTCGCGCAACCGCCCCAGCACCCCGTCCACGGCAGCGCTGTGCCCGGCGCCGGACACGCCGAGCAGGCGAGCACTGCGGCCCGCGCGCTCGAAGTGCGTCACCAGCAGCTGCACCTCGTCGGCGGGCCCGGTGACCGTGCACCGGACCGGGGACGCGTGCACCGCCACGTCCACCCCGGGGAAAAGCTCCGCCAACGCCTCCACTTCCGCGGCCGACGCTTCCACGGCCGCCATCGCGCCGTCTCCCGCCGTGTCCACTTCGGACAGCAGTCGGGAGCGCGCGGACATCACACGCAGCCCGTCGCTCTCGTCGAGCGCTCCCGTGGCGACGGCCGCGGCCACTTCACCCAGCGAATGCCCGATCACCGCAGCAGGTTCGACACCGTAGGCGCGCCACAGCTCGGCATAGGCGACCTGCAGTCCGAACAGGACCAGCTGCGTCCGGTGCACATCACCGAGATCGTCCTGCCCGCTCAACACCGCGCGCAGGGAGAACCCGCACTGCCGCAGGTATTCCGGGTCGAGCCGGTCGACCGCCGCGGCGAACGCGGGCTCGTCGGCCAGCAGCTCGCGGCCCATTCCGGCCCACTGCGAGCCGTATCCGGAGAACACCCACACGATCCCCTTGTCACGCGTGGTCACCCTGCCCCGGACGCCGCCGGATCCGGCGGCGAGCGCACGCAGGCCGTCGAGCACGCCGTCCCTGCCACGAGCCACCACGGCAGCCCGCTCGGGATGCTGCTCCCGCCGGTGCGCCAAGGTGTGCCCGATGTCGGCCAGGCCGGCAGCACGCCCCTCGGGCGTTGCCATCCACTCCGCCAGGTCCGCGGCCGCGCGAAGCATCCGCTGCTCGGTGATTCCGGAGACGACGAAGGATTGCACGCCATCGCCGTCCGGGTTCCGGCGCCGCGAAGGCATCCGCCGCCACGCCTCAAGGACGACGTGCGCGTTGGTGCCGCCGAAACCGAACCCGGATACCCCCGCACGCGCCACACCCGAGTACTTCGGCCAGTTCCGCGCCGCACCGACCACTTCCAGCCCGGACTGCTCGAACGGGATGTGCGGGTTCGGCTCCCGGTAGTGCAAGCTCGCGGGTAGCGAGCCGTGCCGCATCGACAGCACGACCTTGATCAATCCCGCGATTCCCGCAGCGGCCTCCAGGTGCCCGAGGTTCGTCTTGACCGATCCCAGCAGCAGCGGCCGCTGCGCAGGCCGACCGCGGGCCAGCACCGAGCGCAGGCCCTCCGCTTCGATCGGGTCGCCGAGCAACGTGCCCGTCCCGTGCGCTTCGACGTAGTCCACAACGGACGGATCGAGGTCCGCACCTGCGTAAGCACTACGCAGCAAGTCCGCCTGCGCCACCGGATTCGGCGCCATCAGGCCGTTGGACCTGCCGTCCGAGTTGACCGCCGAGCCCCGCACGACCGCCAGGATCCGGTCGCCGTCGCGGTTCGCATCGGAGAGTCGTTTGAGCACGACGACACCGCAGCCTTCACCGCGCACGATGCCATCGGCGGAAGCGTCGAAAGCCTTGCACCGACCGTCGTCCGACAACGCTCCGGCACGATCGAAGTTCGCCGTGATCGCCGGCGACAGCAGCAGGTTCACACCGCTGGCCAGCGCGACCCGGCTCTCGCCCGACCGCAGGCTCGCGCACGCCTGGTGCACCGCCACCAGCGAGGACGAGCACGCCGTGTCGATCGCGGAACTCGGCCCCCGCAGGTCCAGGAAGTACGACAACCTGTTGGCCACAATGGACAGTGCTGCGCCGGTTCCGGTCCACGCGTCCACCGCTCGCAGATCGCGCGTGGTCAACGCGCCGTACTCGGTGGACGAAACCCCGACGAACACGCCGGTCGCGCTGCCGCGCAACGCCGAAGGCACCACGCCCGCGTGTTCCAGGGCCTCCCACGCAACCTCCAGCAGCAGCCGCTGCTGCGGGTCCATGACCGCGGCTTCGGTGGGCGAGATCTCGAAGAACTCCGCGTCGAACTCGTCCACTCCGTCCAGGAACCCGCCTGCCTTGGGCAGTTTGGACAGCGCGGGGTCCGCCCCGGAGAACCTCTCCCAGCGCCCCTCGGGGACCACGCCGACACCGCTGGCACCGGATTCCAGCAGCTCCCAGTAGCGGCGCGGTCCCCGGGCTCCCCCTGGGAAGCGGCAGCCCACGCCTACCACCGCGACGGGTTCGTCCGGCTCCGGTTTTCGCGGGCGGGGGAACGGATCCGGCGACTCGTCGGCGCCGTCGGACCCGCCCGGTTGCGCCGCCAACGCCGCGGAAAGCCGGTCGATGGTCGGGTGCTCCCACAGCAGCGTCGGAGGCAACCGCTGCCCGACGATGTCCTGCACCCGCCCGGCCAGCTCCACCGCGTCCCGCGAGGACAACCCGAACTCCTGGAACGGGCGCCCGGTGTCCACCGAACCCGGGGGCAGCCCGAGCCGTCCGGCGACGTGCTGCGCCAGCCAGTCCGCCCACTCCGCGCGATCACGCATGATCGGCCTCCAAGTAGCGCTCGCGGCACAACCGGCGGGCGACCTTGCCGCTCGACGTGCGCGGAACGGTGTCCGGTTCCACCAGCACGAGATCGCTGAGCAGCACACCGTGCTCGGCCGAGACCGCCGAGCGCACCGCGCTGGTGATCTCCGCGGGGTCGCGGTCGGACGCGGCGACGCGCCTGCCGTACTCGGCCACGACGACCAACCGCTCACCTTCGGCCGCGCTGATCGCGAAAGCGGCGGTGTGGTGCTTGCGCACCGCCGGGTGCGCCTGCTCCACGGTCAGCTCCACGTCCTGCGGGTAGTGGTTGCGGCCGTCGATGATGATCACGTCCTTCATCCGGCCGGTGACGAACAGCTCGCCGCCGTCCAGCACACCGAGGTCGCCGGTGCGCAGCCAGCCGTCCGCGGGCAGCTCACCCGCGCCTACCGGTTCGGCGCCTGCCAGCTCGACGCCAAAGGTGTCCTGCTCGTCCCGGCCCCAGTAGCCCTGGCCGGTGTTCGGGCCGTGCACCCAGATCTCTCCCACGCCGCCGTCGGGCAGCACGGTGTGCGAGTCCGGGTCGACCACCGCGACCCGCTGTCCCACCGGGCGGCCGCAGGAGACCAGGTCGCTGACCGCCTCAGTCCCCTGCGGTGGTCGTGCTCGGCCCAGGGCGAGCTGCTCTCGGCTGAAACCGGCCACCCGCGGTTCGCTGCCCGAATCGGTCACCGAGACGAAAACCGTCGCCTCCGCCAAGCCGTACGAACAGCGGTGCGTCTCCGGGCGCAGACCGCAATCCGCGAACGCCTCGTTGAACCGGTGCAGCGTCTCCGGGCGCACCGGTTCGCTGCCGTTGATCAGTGAAACAACTTCGTCGAGCTGCAACCACGCCTTCTCCTCGTCGCTGACGCGCGCCGCGCAGAAGTCGTAGGCGAAGTTCGGTGCGGCGCTGATCGAACCCGGGTGGTCCGAGAGCAGCCGCAGCCACCTGCCCGGACGCTGCAGGAACGCCACCGGGTCCATCAGCACCGACGGCAGGCCACCGACCAGCGGCGCGGCCACGGACAGCACCAGACCCATGTCGTGGAACAACGGCAACCAGCTCACCGAAACCGCACCCGGCTCGTTGCCGCCGTAGGCCCGCAGAGCCTGGTCCGCGTTGGCGAGCACGTTCGCGTGGGTCAGCTCCACACCGGCCGGGACGCGGGTCGAGCCCGAGGTGTACTGCAGGTACGCCAGATCGTGCGGGCCCGTCGACGGTGGCCGGTACTCGTCCGCCAGCGTCGCGGGCAGCGTGTCGACGGCCGCGCAATGCCGCGGAGAACCGTCCCGGATCTGCTCCCGCACCTGATCGAACGAGCTCTTGCCGGTCAACGCGCAGCTCGGCGCGCAACTGTCCAGCACCCGCGCCAGACGGTCGCCGTGGCCGGGCAGGTCCGGGGTGAACAGCGGCACGGCGATCAGGCCCGCGTGCACCGCGCCGAGGAAACCGGTCACGTACTCCAGGCCCTGCGGAGCCATGATCGCCACCCGCTCACCCGGTTCGCAGCGCTGCTGCAGCCAGGCGGCGACGGTCCGCACGCGCTCGTGCAACTCGGCCCAGGACAGCGACCAGGCCACACCGTCCGGGCTGGCGTCGTGGTCGACGAAGGTGACGGCGAGGTCCTCGCCCGCTTCGCGGGCCGCGGTCACCAGCGGGTCGGTGAGCAGTCGCGCCGGACGCTCGGCGAGCGGTTCGTCCGTGCTCGGCACCATGGGAACTCCCTCCACGCGAGCCCCGAGCGCAGCACGAGCACGACTCGTGGCTGATCGGGGCGGGAAGTGCCGGCGCGTCGGAGAATTGTCACCACTCGACTACGCCGGCGAGCGGAGAAAAATTGTCACGACGCGTTCGGGCATGTCAAGCGAGCCGCATCGGCAACAACACTTCGCGCACCTAGTTGATCGCTTTTCCGGAGTTTTTTATCAGCACCGTGACAATCGCCGATGACATCGGTTGATCAGTCCGACACCTCTGGAAGGACCACCGGGCAAGTACGCTGAGCTGGCACTAAAGCTACTCCACCCGGAAAGCGCACGACATTCGATTCACTCGCACGGAGCATTGCCAAACGGTCCGCGATGTTCCATCTTCAGCATCCCGGACACGGCCGAATGCCTGCCCGTAACCCGCTTTCCCCGGAAATCCTCGACTTTTTCCCGGAGCAGCAATGAAGATCGCCTCATCACGTGCGGCAAATGCCGTTTCCATCGGTCTCACCGCAGCGGTTCTGACGGTTCTGACCGCTGCGCCCGTGCAGGCGGCGGATCCCGCGGCGCCGCAGGCACCGAGCGCCGCAGCGGAGCAACCGCCCGGCCCGTTCGACGACTCCTTCTACCGGCCGCCCGCCGAGCCCCCGGCAGGCGAGCCGGGTGACGTCATCCGCTGGCGCCCGGTCTTCCCCGCGCTCAACGGCGCCAATGCCGACGCCTGGCAAGTGATGTACCTGTCCACCGACGCCCGCGGCGAACGGAACACGGTCGTCGGCACGATCCTCGTGCCCAAGGGCGCCGATCCCGCCAAGACGCCCATCGTGGGTTTCGGACCGGGAACGCAAGGGCCCGCGTTCAAGTGCGCGCCGTCGAAAGCGGTCGAGCGCGGCACGCTCTACGACCAACCCGCGGTGAACGACGCGCTGTCGAACGGCTACGCCGTCGCGCTGACCGACTACGAGGGTTACGCGCCGGGCGAGGACAACAAGCCGACCTACATCGTCGGACGCTCCGAAGGGCCCGCGCTGATCGACAGCGTCCGCGCGGCGCAACGGCTCCCGCAGGCCGGGCTCTCCGCTGAGTCCAAAGTGGCCTTCCAGGGCTATTCGCAGGGCGGCGGGGCCGTGATGTGGGCGGGCGAGATGCAGCCCGAGTACGCGCCGGAGCTGAACCTGGTGGGCGTCGCAGGCGGCGGCGTGCCCGCCGACCTCAACGAAGTCGCGAAAGGACTGGACGGCTACGTCGGGTTCGGCTTCCTCGCCTTCGCCGCCGCAGGACTGGACTTCGCCTACCCGGATCTGAAACTGGACTCCTACCTGAACGAAACCGGCCGCGAAGACCTCGCCGACGCGCGGCAGAACGACTGCGTCGTGGAGCTGCTGACCAAGTACCCGTTCAAGCGGATCAGCGACTACACCCACACCGACCCGCTGGGCACACCCCAATGGCAGGAACGGCTGGCGGAGAACAAGCTGGGGCAGGGCAGGATCAACGCCCCGGTCTTCCAGTACCACGCCACCACCGACGAGATCGTGAACACGCCGCAGGCCGAGGCGCTGCACGAGACCTACTGCGCCAAAGGCATGGACGTGACCTGGCGAACCTACCCGAGCGACCACTTGAGCGGGATCTTCGCGGGCAACCCGGACGCGCAGCAGTTCATCAAGGACCGGTTCGAAGGCAAGCCCACCACGCCCAACTGCTGAACAGCACGGGCGCGCGGACCGCGGCGATCCCGGTTCGCGCGCCCGGCATGGCCGGAAGGCCGGCCCGCCCCGACGTCCGGAAACTTAGATTTAACGTGAAGTCCAAGTTACTGTGGACGCATGTCGAAACCGCCGCACACGTTGACCATCGGCGAAGTCGCGCACCGCAGCGGCGTCGCGCAGACCGCGCTGCGCTTCTACGAACAACGCGGCCTGATCACCTCCAGCCGCACCAGCGGCAACCAACGCCGCTACGAACGCGCCGTGCTGCGCAGGCTGGCGTTCATCCGCGCGGCGCAACGCGTCGGACTGAGCCTGGAACAGGTGACCGAAGCGCTGTCCACGCTGCCGACCGACCACGCCCCCACCAAGAGCGACTGGACCCGGCTGTCCCGTTCCTGGCGCGACGAACTGGACGCGCGCATCGACGGCCTGCAACGGCTGCGGGACCGGCTCACCGGCTGCATCGGCTGCGGTTGCCTGTCGTTGCGCACCTGCGCGCTGAACAACCCCGACGACGAGATGGCCGAGCAAGGCCCCGGATCACCGCTGCTGGAACCCGCTGCCGATCGGTCGCACTGAGCTTCACCCCTGCTCGCGCCAGCGGTAGAACATCTCGGGACGTCCCACGCCCCCGTACCGCGGGTCGCGCCTGGCCATGCCGTTGTCGACCAGGTACTCCAAATAGCGCCGAGCCGTCACCCGCGACACCCCGGCTTGCTCCCCCACCGCGCCCGCGGAGGCGCCTTCGCGGTGCGCGCGCAGCGCCGACACGACGGCCGCCAGCGTCTCCTCGCCCATGCCCTTCGGCAACGACGCGCGATCCACGCCGCGCAAGGTGGAGAACGCGCGGTCGATCTCGCTCTGCCCGCTGGCCTCCCGATCGTGCCCGAGGCTCTGCCGGAACAGCGCGTAGTGCTCCAGCTTCTCCCGCATCGCCGCGAACGTGAACGGCTTCAACAAGTACTGCACGACACCGCTGGCGACCGAAGCGCGCACCACCTTCAGGTCCCGCGCCGAAGTCACCGCGATCACGTCGGCGGAGCTGCCCGCGTTGCGCAACGCCCGCGCGACCGCGAGACCGTCCATGTCCGGCAACCGCAGATCCAGCAGCACCAGGTCGACCTGCGTGCGCTCCAAGAACCGCAGCGCCTCCTGCCCGGTGCGGACGCGCCCGGCGACCTGGAACTCGTCCAGCCGGGACACGTACATCTCGTGCGCCTCACCGGCGACCGGGTCGTCCTCCACGACCAGCACGGAGATCACGAACTCACCTCCGGCAGCGGGATCCGCACGGTGAACACGGCTCCCGCGTCCCGCTGCACATCGACGTTTCCGCCGTAGCGGCGCACGCTCTGGCCCACCAGCGCCAGCCCCAAGCCGCGGCCGGAGTTCGCCGGGCCGCCCCCGCCGGAGCTCTCCGGGCCCCCGCCGGGGTCTTTGGTGGACCAACCGCGCCGGAACACATCCCGCGCAGTGTCCGGGTCCAGCCCCGGGCCGTTGTCCGCCACGCGGATGACCAGCGCGTCCGGCTCGGCACGCACGCTCACCTCGACCCGCGGCGACGGCGCCTCCTGCGTCGCGTCCACCGCGTTGTCGATCAGATTGCCGAGGATCGTCACCAAGTCGCGGGAACGCACGTTCCGCAGCACGCCGTCGTCGACGTCGCTGTCCTCCGACAGCACCACCTCGACACCGCGTTCCCGGGCCTCCGCGCTCTTGCCGAGCAGAACCGCCGCCAGCACCGGCTCCCCCACCGCGGTCACCACGCGATCGGTGAGCTGCTGGGCCAACTCCAGCTCAGCAGTGGCGAACGCGACGGCTTCCTCGGTGCGGCCGAGCTCGATCAACGACACCACCGCGTGCAGCCGGTTCGCCGACTCGTGCGCCTGCGAACGCAGCGACTCCGAGAATCCGCGCATCGAGTCCAGTTCCCCGGTCAACGCCTGCAGCTCCGTGTGATCGCGAAGCGTGACCACGCTGCCCAGATCACGCTCACCGCTGCGCACCGGCGAGACGTTGACCAGCACCACGCGGTCAGCGGTCAGATGCACCTCGTCGCGGACCTCGCGGTGCGCGATCAGCGTCTCGACCAACGAGCCGGGCAGCCCGAGATCGGCGGGACGGGAGCCCTCGGCCTCGGCGGGATCCACGGAAAGCAGCACAGCCGCACCATCGTTGCACAGCGTCACCGCGCCCGACGGGGAGACCAGCAGCAGCCCCTCGCGGACCGCGTGCAAGATCGCGTCGTGGTACTCGTACATCCGGCTCAGCTCCGCCGGGCGCAATCCGTGCGTGTGCCTGCGCAGCCGGCTCGCGACCAAGTAGCTGGCCAGCCCGCCGAACAGCAGCGCCGCGGCCGCCACACCGGCCAGCAGAAAGATCTGCCCGCGGAGCTCGGCGGTCAGGACCCGCACCGTGATCCCCACTGCCACCAACGCGCGCACCCGCCCCGACTCGTCGAAGACCGGAGTCACCGCGCGCACCGATGGCCCCAACGTGCCGGTGTAGGTCTCGGTGAGCAGTTCGCCACGCTGCGCAGGTGCGATGTTGCCGATGAACGGCTGCCCGATCAGCGCCGTGTTCGGGTGCGTGTAGCGGATGCCGGCCGGATCCATGATCGTGATGAACGCGACGCCCGTGTCCGCGCGCACGCGCTCAGCCAGCGGTTCCAACGTGGCCGACGGGTTCGGCGCGCCGAGCGCTCGCAGCAAGTCAGGGCTCGCCGCGAGGGTGCGGGCCACCCCGGTCACCTCCTCGGCGGCCGACTGAGTGCTGCGGCGCTGCGCGTTCACGTACCCCAGCACGGCGATGACCAGCACTATCGCGGCCACCACGACCACTTGCAGCAAGAACAGCTGCGCGGCGAGGCTGGCTCCCCGCGCACCGCGCCGAGCCGCCCGATTGCTCAGCAGCGCGCGCAGGCGCCCGAGCAGAGGGAAATGCGACATGACTGAATCGTTGCTCCCGCATGAACACAATGAACGCAACGGTGACGGTCACGGCCCGTGAGTCCGATAGTCTCCCCCGATGCGCTCGTGACCCAAGACACGACCGAATGAGTGACCGCCTACCACAGTGACAGGTACATCCCGTAGGAGTTTCACCCGTGCCAAGCAAAGACGCTGCGCCCGAGGCCGCCGGTGCACCGCCGAAGAAGCGGGACCGCACGCACTACCTCTACATCTTCGTCATCGTGGCGGTGCTGGCCGGCATCGCGGTCGGGTTCGCCTTCCCCGACTTCGCGACCTCGCTGAAACCACTGGGCACCGGCTTCGTCAACCTGATCAAGATGATGATCTCGCCGGTCATCTTCTGCACCATCGTGCTCGGCGTCGGCGGAGTCCGGCAGGCCGCGAAGGTCGGCAAGGTCGGCGGCCTCGCGCTGGGCTACTTCCTCGTGATGTCCCTGGTCGCCCTCGTGATCGGGCTGCTGGTCGGCAACGTGCTGCACCCCGGTGAAGGTCTGCAGCTCACCGAGGAGATGCGCACCAGCGGCCAAGGCCAGCTCTCCGGCGGCGGCGAAGCCGAAGGACTCAGCGGCTTCCTGCTCGGCATCATCCCGAACACGCTGGTCTCCTCCCTCACCGAAGGTGAAGTGCTGCAGACGCTGCTGGTGGCGCTGCTCGCCGGGTTCGCCCTGCAAGCCCTCGGGGACAAGGGCACCCCGATCCTGAACGGCATCGAGCACATCCAGCGGCTCGTGTTCAAGATCCTCGCGATGGTGATGTGGGTCGCGCCGATCGGCGCGTTCGGCGCCATCGCCGCCGTGGTCGGCGCCACCGGCGTGGACGCGCTCAAAGGCCTCGGCATCATCATGCTCGGCTTCTACACGACCTGCGTGCTGTTCGTGTTCGTCGTCCTCGGCCCGCTGCTGTGGGCGTTCGCGCGGGTCAACGTGTTCCGGCTGCTCGCCTACCTGGGCCGGGAGTTCCTGCTGATCCTGTCCACCTCCTCCTCGGAGGCGGCGCTGCCGCGGCTGATCGCGAAGCTGGAACACCTCGGCGTGAGCAAGCCCGTCGTCGGCATCACCGTGCCCACCGGGTACTCGTTCAACCTCGACGGCACCGCGATCTACCTGACGATGGCCTCGCTGTTCATCGCCTCCGCGATGGGCGAACCGCTGGCGCTCGGCGAGCAGGTCTCGCTGCTGATCTTCATGGTGATCGCCTCGAAGGGCGCGGCAGGCGTCAGCGGCGCCGGCCTGGCCACGCTCGCGGGCGGGCTGCAGTCGCACCGGCCCGAACTGGTCGACGGCGTCGGCCTCATCGTCGGCATCGACCGGTTCATGTCGGAGGCCCGCGCGCTGACCAACTTCGCGGGCAACGCGATCGCCACCGTGATCATCGGCTCTTGGACCAAGGAGATCGACCGGGAGCAGATGCAGCGGGTGTTCGCCAAGGAAGACCCGTTCAACGAGCAGAGCTTCGTCGACGAGGAGGAGTCGACCGAGCAGGCAGCGGACAAGCAGCCCGCCACCACCGCACACTGATGCGCGCGCGGTGCGGTACCGCGCCGGGGCAGATGGGAAGAAGATGCACCGAGCAGTGCTGAGCTTGCTGATCGTTCTCGGCGCGGTCACCGCCACCGCCGCGCCCGCGCACGCGCACGCGGATCGCCCGCCGCGCACCGGATGCGGCAGCGCATCCCCGGTCGAACCGGGCGTCACCACGAGCCGGACGGTCTTATCCGGCGGGCGGACCCGCGAATACCTGGTGCACGTACCGGAGGACTACCACCCGGACCGTCCGCTGCCGGTCGTGCTGTCCTTCCACGGGCACACTCGCAGCGCCGAATACCAAGAAGCGCTGACCGGGTTCTCCGAGCTGGACACCATCGCGGTCTACCCGCAGGGCCTGGTCGGCACCGACGGGGAAACGGCGTGGCAGGGCGCTCCCTACTCGGCCGACGCCGACGACGTGCGGTTCACCGGCGACGTGCTGGACCAAGTGGAACGCGGACTGTGCGTCGATTCGAGGCGGATCTACGCCGCCGGGAAGTCCAACGGCGGCGGATTCACCGAAATGCTCGCTTGCCGCCTCGGGCACCGCATCGCCGCGTTCGCGCCCGTCGCCGGCGCCTACTACCCGCAGAGCGGCAAGTGCGCGCCGACCGAACCGGTACCGATGATCTCGTTCCAC
Organism: Saccharopolyspora sp.; assembly: GCF_017434145.1. NCBI lineage: Bacteria > Bacillati > Actinomycetota > Actinomycetes > Pseudonocardiales > Pseudonocardiaceae > Saccharopolyspora > Saccharopolyspora sp. The sequence continues at coordinate 24,973 of NZ_JAFRFW010000483.1, forward strand.
GGCACGGCCGACGACACCATCCCCTACGAAGGAGATCCATCGCGGGGGCTGCCATCGATCCCCGACTGGCTCGCCGAGTGGGCAGAGCGGGACGAATGCTTCTCGAAGCCGATCACGGATCGACCGCGGCAGGAAGTGACCAGGCAGCGCTGGGTCGGATGCGCCGGGCGAGGCGCACTCGAGCACTACCGCATCGACGGCCTCGGGCACGACTGGCCGAGCCGATCCGCGAACCCGGACTCCGAACGTCCCACGGTGCTCGAGGCGACCCCGATCATCTGGAAGTTCTTCCAGCGGCACCCGCTGCACACCTGAAACTTCGCCTGGCAGTAACAGCAGCTGGCAGTCACAGCAGCCAGGCGACCCCACCTGCGGCGGCGAGCACGGCCAGCACAGCCAGCACCGCCGCCATCACCTTGGCCGTCTTCCACATCGCGGCGACACCGCCGGCGAGGAAACCCGCCACGGCGAACAGGACCAGCGGTGCGAAGTTCACAGCGCGCCCTTGGTCGACGGCACCACACCCGCGAACCGCGGGTCCGGTTCGGTCGCCGCGCGCAGCGCACGAGCGATCGCCTTGTACTGGGCCTCCGCGATGTGGTGCGGGTCCCGGCCGTGGATCACCCGCACGTGCAGGTTGATCTGCGAGTGGAACGCCAACGATTCGAACACGTGCCGGTTCAGCACGAACGGGTAGTTCCCGCCGATGGTGAAGCTGTTGTACTGCTCGGGTTCCCCGGTCAGCACGCAGTACGACCGGCCGGACACGTCCACGGCGGCGTGCGCCAGCGTCTCGTCCATCGGAATCCAGGCGTCGCCGAAACGGCGAATGCCCTTCTTCGCACCCAACGCCTGCCGCAACGCCTGGCCGAGCACGATCGCGGTGTCCTCGACGGTGTGGTGCGCGTCGATGTGCACATCACCCGAAGCCTTGACCTTCAGGTCGAAGGCCGCGTGCGTGCCGAGCGCGGTGAGCATGTGGTCGTAGAACGGCACCGTCGTGTCGACGTCGACCTGCCCGGTGCCGTCGAGGTCCAGTTCGACGAGCACCGACGACTCCTTGGTGGTGCGCTCCACCCGGCCGGTGCGGGCGGTACCCGCGGCGTTGTCGGTCATCGGGCGTTCTCCTCACTCGCCTCCACCAACGGCTTGCTGGCGTCCAGGAAGGCGTCGTTCTCCTCCGGTGTGCCGATGGTGACCCGCAAATGCCCCGGGATGCCGACGTCCCGGATCAGCACACCCGTCTCCAGGTAGCGCTGCCACGACCGGTGCGCGTCCGCGAACGGCCCGAACAGCACGAAGTTCGCGTCGCTGTGCACCGGCGAGAAGCCCATGTCGCGGAGCGCCTGCACGACCCGATCACGCTCGTCGGACAGCGCCTGCACCGAACCGAGCGTGGCCTCGGCGTGCCGCAGCGCCGCACGCGCGGCCGCCTGCGTCACCGCCGAGAGGTGGTACGGCAACCGCACCAGCAGCAGCGCGTCGATCACAGCGGGAGCGGCGGCCAAATACCCCAACCGGCCGCCGGCGAACGCGAACGCCTTGCTCATGGTGCGGCTGATGATGAGCTTCTGCGGGAACTCCGCGAGCAGCCCGATCGCGCTGGGCTCCGAGCAGAACTCGATGTACGCCTCGTCGACCACCACGACACCCGGCGCGGCGGCCAGCACCGCCCGCAGATCGGATTGCGCCACGACCTGGCCGGTCGGGTTGTTCGGGCTGGTCACGAACACCACGTCCGGCCGCCGCTCGGCCACGATCGCCGCCGCCTGCGCGCCGTCCAAGCTGAAGTCCGCGCGACGCGGCGCCGGGGACCAGTCCGTGCGGGTACCCGCGGAAAGGATCGGGTGCATCGAGTAGGAGGGCTCGAAACCCAGCGCGGTCCTGCCCGGTCCGCCGAACGCCTGCAGCACCTGCTGCAGCACCTCGTTCGAACCGTTCGCGGCCCACACGTTCTGCTGCGAAACCGCGACACCCGTGGCACCGCTCAAGTACGCGGCCAAGTCCTCCCGCAGCTCCACCGCGTCCCGATCCGGATAACGGTGCAGCTCGCGCGCCGCCTCGCGCACCGACGCGGCCACGTCCTCGACCAGCTCCGGGGGCGGCGGGAACGGATTCTCGTTGGTGTTCAACCGCACCGGCACTTCGAGCTGCGGAGCTCCGTACGGGCTGCGGCCGCGCAAGTCGTCGCGCAGCGGAAGGTCGGTCAGCGCCACGTCGGCGCCGAGCACGTCACTCATGTTTCTCTCTTCGCGGGGTGTTGATCAGCGGTCGAGTCCGGACGGGAAGCGGGCCGCGACGGCCTGCCCGTGCGCGGGCAGGTCCTCGGCGTCGGCGAGCGCGACGACCTTGCCCGCGACGTCCCGCAACGCCTGCTCGCTGTAGGAGACCACGTGGATGCCGCGCAGAAAGCTCTGCACGCTGAGCCCCGAGGAATGCCGTGCGCACCCACCGGTCGGCAGCACGTGGTTGGAACCCGCGCAGTAGTCGCCCAGCGACACCGGCGCGTGCGGTCCGACGAAGATCGCGCCGGCGTTGCGCACCCGCGCGGCCACCGCATCCGCGTCGGCGGTCTGGACCTCCAAGTGCTCGGCGGCGTAAGCGTCCACCACCCGCACGCCGTCTCCCAGCGTGCTCACCAGCACGCATCCCGACTGGTCACCGGTGAGCGCGGTGCGGATGCGCTCTTGATGCCGGGTCATCGGCACCTGGCCGTCCAGCTCGGCGTCGACGGCGTCCGCGAGTTCCGCCGAGGTCGTGACCAGCACGCTGGCCGCGAGCGTGTCGTGCTCGGCCTGGCTGATCAGGTCGGCGGCCACGTGCGCCGGGTCGGCGGTGTCGTCGGCCAGCACCGCGATCTCGGTCGGGCCGGCTTCGGCGTCGATGCCGATGATGCTGCGCAGGTGCCTCTTGGCGGCGGTGACGTAGACGTTGCCGGGGCCGGTGACCAGATCCGCGGGGGCGAGTTCGGCACCGTCGGTGTCCGCTGCACCGTACGCCAGCAGCGCCACGGCCTGCGCACCACCGACCGCCCACACCTCGTCGACCCCGAGCAGTTCCGCGGCCGCCAGGATCGTCGGGTGCGGCAGGCCGTCGAAAGCCTCCTGCGGCGGTGAGCAGACCACCAGCGACTCCACGCCGGCGGTCTGCGCGGGCACCACGTTCATCACAACGCTCGACGGGTACACCGCCAGCCCACCCGGCGCGTACAGCCCGACCCGGGACACCGGAACCCACCGCTCGGTGACCGTGCCGCCCGGCACGACCTGCGTCGTCACGTCGGTGCGACGCTGATCGTGGTGCACTCGGCGAGCGCGGTCGATGGACTCCTCGAGCGCCACCCGCACCTCGGGGTCCAGCTCGTCGAGCGCCCTGGTGAGTTCGGCTGCGGGTACCCGGACCTGCTTGGGCCGGACCGAGTCGAAGCGCTCCGTGTGCTCCAGCACCGCCTCCACACCGCGGTCCCGCACCGATTCGATCACCGGCCGCACCCGGTGCAGCACGTGCTCCACGTCCGTCTCCGCGCGCGGCAGCTTGGTGCGCAATTCGGCGGTGGACGGAACTCGACCGCGCAGGTCGGTACGGGTGAGCATGAGCGTCCTTTCGACTCGGGTGACGCTGCCACCAGGGTAATCGGCCCGGACCGGGGCGTCCGATGCGCATGGTGCGGCGAATGGGAAAACGGTGAGCAACTCCTTGCGACGTAAGTCGGTTGCCAACCGGTCCGCTACTCGGGGAACCTCATTGATCACAATCAGTGCTCGATCGGAGGCCCGATGTCCAGCGCACGGCGCAGAGCAGCAGCGGTGGCGGCCACCGCATCCCTGGTACTGCTACTACCGGCCCAGGCGGGGGTGGCCGCGCCAGGCGGCACCGCCCAGCCCGGCGGAGTGGCCGTTTACACGGTGCCCGACACCGACAGCCGCATCCGCACCGACCTGAACGCCTCCGGAGCCCAAGTGCTCGGGGTGCAGGACGGTGTGGCCACCATCGAGGCCACCGGCGAAGAGGCTGCGCAGCTGCGCGAACGCGGCCTGGCACTGCACCTGCAGGCCGCCAACGCCGAAGTGCTCGCGCAGCGCAACGCCAAGGCGGGGGCGCGGGACTTCCCACCCGGCGACGAGGCGTACCACAACTACGACGAGATGGTCGCCGAGCTGGGCAAGGCTGCCGCCGACCATCCCGACCTGGCCGCTCAGTCGAGCATCGGCAAGAGCTTCGAGGGCCGGGACATCCCCGTGCTCAAGATCAGCGACAACGTGGCGCAGGACGAGGACGAGCCCGAGGTCCTGTTCGACTGCAACCAGCACGCGCGCGAACACCTGACCACCGAGATGTGCCTGCGCGTGGTCAACCGGCTCACCGACAACTACGACGACCCGGCCGTCAAGGACATGGTGGACAACCGGGAGATCTGGGTGATCCCGTCGGTGAACGTCGACGGCTCGACCTACGACGTGGAGTCCGGGCAGTACCAGGGCTGGCGGAAGAACCGCCAGGACACCGGTACCGACCTCAACCGCAACTGGGGTTACAAGTGGGGTTGCTGCGGCGGCGCCAGCGACGATCCGCAGGACGAGACCTACCGGGGCAGCGCCCCGTTCTCCGCGCCGGAAACGGCCGCGATCGCCGAGTTCATCGATTCCCGCGTGGTCGGAGGCGAGCAGCAGATCAAGTCCGCGATCGATTTCCACACCTTCTCGGAGCTGGTGCTCTGGCCGTTCGGGCACACCCCGGACGACGTCACCGAGGGCATGACCCAGCAGGAGCACGACCGCTTCGAGCGGGTCGGCAAGGAGATCGCCGGGACGAACGGTTACACCCCGCAGCAGTCCAGCGATCTGTACACCACCGACGGCGACAGCCTGGATTGGATGTGGGGCAAGCACAAGATCCTCGCGTTCACGTTGGAGATGTACCCCTCCAGCGGTGGCATCGACGGGTTCTACCCGCCGGGTGACGTGATCGATCGGGAAACGGCCCGCAACGACGCGGCCGTGGACATCGTGATCCGGGAAGCCGGCGCCTGAGCTGTTCCCACCCCCGACCGGCGGGCCGTTCGCCAGTTGCGCACGGCCCGCCCTCGGCCGTCGCCGGGTCGCTACGATCGCCGGGTTCGCGCCCGCGGTAGGCGAGGAGGCCGGCGATCGGCAGCGATGACGAGATTCTCGAGAGGCTGGCCGACATCCAGGGCGAACCTGATCTGCAGCGGCCGAACGCGGCGCGCATGTACGACTACTTCCTCGGCGGAACGCAGAACTTCCCCGCTGACCGGGTCGCCGCGCAGCGACAGCTGGGTCTGCTGCCCGCCACTCGCGTCGGGGTCCGCGAGAACCGCGCTTTCCTGCGACGGGTGGTGCGGCATTGCATCGGACGCGGAATCCGCCAGTTCCTCGACTTGGGTTCCGGCATCCCCACTGCGGGGAACGTGCACGAGGTGGCGCTTCGCGACGCACCGGATTCCGTGATCGCCTACGTGGACCACGAACCCGTGGCCGTGGCGCACGGGCTTCGGCTGCTGCATGACGAACCGAACGTCACCGTCACCCAGGCCGATCTGGCCGAGCCGCGGGACGTGCTGTCCGCCGCCGGCGTGCGCGGATTGCTGGACTTCGACCGGCCGATCGCCGTACTCGCGCTCTCGGTGCTGCATTTCGTGCCGGACGAGTCGGATCCTGCCGGGATTCTCGCGACTTACCGGCGCTCCTGCGCCCCGGGCAGCGTGCTGGCGATCAGCCACGCTTCCGGCGCGGGCCTGACGACCACCCAGGTCACCGAGGGACTGCGCATCTACGACGAAACGCCGACTCCGCTGACGCTGCGCCCCGCCGACCGCGTGGACGAGTTGCTGGCCGGCTGGTCGGTCGTTTCGCCTGGCGTGGTCCCGGTCGTGGACTGGCGACCGGAGCACCAGGTCGACCCGGACGTTCGCGAGGCCGTCGGCAACGGCTGGGCCGCGGTGGCGGTTGCGACGGAGGCGTGACCGGGCGCGGGCGCGCCTCGGTGCCCTGGCCACTGTCAGTCGGTGGTCAGGTGAGGTGGTTCGTGGTGTGCCCGGTTGCCGGGCCTCGGTGTTCGCGCGGGGTCGACCCATGCGGGTGGGGTGAAGACCGGGCGTCCTTGGTGGAGCTGGATGTTCCAGTGCTGCGCGTGGATGACCGTGTGGTGGTGGGCGCAGAGCATGACGAGGTTGGTCAGTGCTGTGTGGCCGCCGTCGGCCCAGTGGCGGATGTGGTGTGCTTGCGCGGTTCCGGGTGGGTGGTCGCAGCCGGGGAAGGCGCAGCTGCCGTCGCGGGCGAGCAGGGCCGCACGCAGGTGTGGTGGGGCGGAGCGCTGTGCCCGGCCGACGTCGAGAGGGCGGCTTTCGCCGTCCAGCAGGACCGGCAGGATCTCGGCGTCGCAGGCGATGCGCCTGGCGTTGTCCGCGGTGATCGGCTGGCCGGTGGTGTCGATGGTGCCGCCGAATCTCGCGGCGGCGTCCTCGGCGGTGCCGCGCAGCTGGTCGACGTTGATGGTCACGGCCATGTGCGGACGCTGCCCGCCGGAGCGCGGCAGGGCATCCGAGCCCAGGGAGGTCTCGAGCAGTTCGGCGAACGCGTCGGCACGGCGTTTGCTTGCCGAACGCATGTCGCGTTCGCCGGTGTTCTGTGCTCGCTCGCCGGTGTTCTGTGCTCGTGGGCCGGTGAGCGGTTCGAGCGCGGCTCGCAGCTTCGCGCCGGTTTCCCGGTCCAGTCGTCCTTTCAGCACGGTCATGCCGTCGCGTCCGGTGGTCAGCTGCAGCTCGCGGCGTTCGATCTGGTTCTGCTCCTCGCGCAGGGCACCGTCCTGGTCGAGCAGGTACCGGATGCGACGGGCCAGTACTTCCAGCTCACGTGGTGAGAGCTTCTTCGCCTCGTCGGCGAGTAGTTCTTCGGCCTCGGCGCGCCGCTCGGCGCTGGTCCACGGCGGCAGTGCCGCGATGCCGTCCACGATCACTTTCGCGTGGGCCAAGCTCATCTCCCGCGCCCGGAGCACGCCCGCCGTGGCAGGCAGCGACGGGGCCTGCTGGAGCCCTCCGGGCTCGGTGCGGTCGGTTACGGCTCGTGCCACGACCACTCGGGACGTCGCGTCCCCGGCATGGATGTTGAGCATCTCCCGCAGCCACACCGGCATCGAGCGCGTCCCGGCCGCGGTGTGCAGGCCGCGCTGCTCCGACTCGGCGATCTGCTCCGCCTGCCACACCAGGGCGGCGCGGATCACCGATTCGCAGTCGGCGATCCCGGCGACGAGTTCCTCGTCCGAGCGCGCGGCCGCCGCCCGATCGCGGCAACCGAGAAGTTCCTCCACAGCGGCTGCGACATCGAGGACGTCCTCCGCCTGCTGCCTTCGACCCGCGTGTGCACCGGCATCGCCGGACGACAGCACACGCCGCGGCTCGGGCACGGACTGCTCCGAGTCGCGAGGGGGCGGCACATCGACGAACGAATCCACGCCATCGAGCGTTCCAGCTCGAACACGGGTTCGTCATCACTTGATCAGGGTGTATCCACCGCAAAAAACCAAACACACCGCAAAACCGACATCAGCGGCTGCGGAGCACTGCGACGCACTTCTCGCTCAGCGCTGCAGGCCACTCAGCGCTGCAAGGGCCTACTCAGCACTACGCCAGTAACGGCGAGGGCGAGCCCGGAGCCTCGCCCGCGCCGGCTCGTGCGTCCGGAGGGAGCGGCTCAGGACAGCAGCAGAACGATCACGCCCACCACGATGCCGATCAGGACCACGACCGCCGCCGTGATCATGACGGCCCGAAGCTGCGGCTGCTGCTCCTTGGCCTCCGTCTGCGCTCGCTCGCGCCACTGCATGAACGTGGTGCCCTCGCCGCTGTCGCTCACGTCTGTCTCCCACTCGTCGTGTGCTGCTTATGGCACCGCCCGCGGCCGTTCCGCGAACTTGTGGGCAATCACGATGCCACATCGGCGAGATCACATTAGGACCACGTACCCGGCGGGCGGATCCAGGCAGCTCCGGCTGGTGCCCGATCGCAGCGCCGCGGCACTGCCCGGCCGAGGCGCAGCCGGTGCTGCCGATCCGGCACGTGGTGGAGGCGTCGAGGATGGCGGTCACGCCGCAGCAGATCAACCCGCCGGAAGACGAACCCGATCGTGGCGCGCGACTCGGGCGTGGCGCCCTCCTGCGGTGCTCGCGGAGGCAGGTGATCGCGGGGGCGGCTGCGACGTGCTCTCCGCCGCCCGGCCTAAGCAACCGGCCGCGGCAGCACCTGCACGGCGTACTCGCAGCTCAGCGCATCGCCATTGGCGGGGTCACCGAGTTCGGCACGCCACGAGCCGGCGAACTGGTCGACGGCCGGGTCCATCGGAATCGTGCCCGACAGCAGCACCGTTCCCGGCTCGGCCAAACCCCACGCACGAAGCTCACCGAGCCAATACGCCGGAGTGAGCAGCTCCGCGAGGGTGCCGTGCTGGATGCGCCGCCCGCCCGCCCAGGCGGTGAGCGTTAGTTCGTCGATCCGGTCGGCCACGTCGACCAGCCGCCACGCACGACGTCCCAGCACGTCCGGTCCGGCCTGCTTGCTCCACGCCACGCCGTGCACTTCCAGTTCCCGGTCGGTGTGGTCGCAGGCCGCGGTCAGCAGCACGTCGCGTTCGTCCGCGCCTGCGATGACCAGTGCCCATTCCGCTTCACCGGAGGTGCGGGCGTGCTGCACCGGCACCTCGGCGACCTGCATCGCCAGGTACGGCGCGATCGGGTAGAGGCTGGGCGTGCGGGTGGGCGCGGGCACCCCCAGTTCGGCGAGTTCGGCGACGTGCGCGGCAACGTCGTCCTGGCGGCGCCCTGCGTAGCCGGCGTTGAGCAGGGTGCGGACCGGCACCTCGACGGACTCGCCGGCCACATCGAAACAAAGCGGAGACATCGAGCCCTCCCAATCGGCATACTTCTTGTATACAGTTCGTATCACGCTTGCGGCCGCCCGCGCCGCCGATGTGACGAACCCCGTCGACAAGGAACCCGGATGCAGCTCGCCGACACCCCGACCCGGCCGCCGCGGAAAGACCTGATCAAGGCGTTCACCGCCGCGCTGTCCGGCACCTCGCTGGAGTGGTACGACTTCGCCGCCTATTCGGTCGCCTCCGCCCTGGTCTTCGGCGACCTGTTCTTCCCCAGCCAAGACCCGCTCTCCGGCACGTTGCTGGCGTTCTCCACCTACGCCGTCGGATACCTGTCCCGGCCGTTGGGCGGTTTCGTGTTCGGCCGCCTCGGCGACGTGCTCGGGCGCAAGCAGGTTCTGGTGACGACGCTGCTGCTCACCGGCATCGCGACGGTGCTGATCGGCCTGCTGCCCACGCACGGCCAGGTCGGTTCGCTCGGCGCGGTGCTGCTGGTGACGCTGCGGTTCGCGCAAGGCGTCGGCATCGGCGGCGAATGGGGCGGCGCGGTGCTGCTCTCCAGCGAGTTCGGCAGCGACAAGCAGCGCGGCTTCTGGGCATCCGCCGCGCAGATCGGCCCGCCTGCGGGGAACCTGCTGGCCAACGGGGTGCTGGCAGCGCTGGCGGCGTTGTTGAGCACGCAGCAGTTCATGGCGTGGGGCTGGCGGATCGCGTTCCTGCTCTCGGCGGTGCTGGTGATCTTCGGACTCTGGATCCGGGTGCGGCTCGAGGAGACACCGGTCTTCCAGCAGCTCAAGCGCGAAGGCGAGCAGTCTTCCGCACCACTGCGCGAGGTGTTCACCCGCGAACCCCGCGCGCTGCTCGCGGCGATCCTTTCCCGGGTCGGGCCGGATGTGCTCTACGCGCTGTTCACGGTCTTCGTGCTCACCTACGCCACCAAGGAGCTCGGTCTGCCGCAGAGCTGGGCGGTCGCCGGCGTCATGCTCGGTTCCACTTGCCAGCTCGCGCTCATCCCGGTCGCCGGTTGGCTGTCCGACCGCTGGGGTCGCCGCCGGGTCTACGCGCTCGGGGCTGTCGGCGGCGCGGTGTGGCCGTTCCTGTTCTTCCCGCTGATCGGCGGTGGTTCAGCGCCGATGCTGGTGGTCGGTGTCGTCGTCGGGCTGCTGTGGCATTCGCTGATGTACGGGCCGCAGGGCGCTTTCGTCTCCGAGCAGTTCAGTCCGCGGCTGCGCTACACCGGTTGTTCGCTGGCCTACACGCTGGCCGGAGTGATCGGCGGCGCGTTGGCTCCGCTGCTGTTCACCTCGCTGGTCGCGTACTTCGACAGCTGGATCGCACCGGCCTGCTACCTGTTCGGGACGTGCGTGGTGACGCTGGCCGGACTGGCGATCAGCCCGCGAGCAGCACGTGCCGAGTAGCTTCCAGGTGCGCGCTGATCGCCGCATCGGCCGCGGCGGCGTCCCCGGCGGTGAGCGCCTTGAGGATCGCGTCGTGCTCGTCGAGCACCGCGTTGCGGCGGTTGGCGGCCGAGAACAGGGCGACGATCCCGGCGCGCACTTGGCGCGCCCGCAGCCCGTCGTAGCTCTTGTTCAGCATGTCGTTGCCGACCGCGTGGACCAGCGCGGTGTGGAACCGGTGGTCGAGGTCGATGAACCTCCGCGTGTCGGCATCGGCCGGTATCGCCCGCTGCTCGTCGAGTTCGGTGCGCATCGCCGCGAGCGGAACGGTGCCGAGCTCCAGGGCCCTGCGCGCGGAGTACTGCTCGATCATGCCGCGCAGCTCGAACAGCTCCCGGATCTCGCGCCCGCCCACCGGTGCGATGTAAGCGCCGCGTTTGGGCACCAGCTGCACGAGTTCCTCGGCGGCCAGCAGCAGCAGCGCTTCGCGGATCGGCGTGCGGGACACTCCGATGTCGTCGGCGAGCGCCTGTTCGTTCACGAACCGGCCCTGCATGGCGGGATCGCTGAGCACGGCGTCTTTGAGATGCTCGTAAGCGAGCTGGCGTCCCGAGGTCAACGGTGGCTCCTCGCGCATGTTCACCGACGTTGCATATTGCTGGTATACAACAGTGTAGAGGCGAAGGAAGGCGGAACCCATGCGCGTGGCGCTGTGCCAGATCGTGTCCACTCCCGAGCCGGCGGCGAACCTGGAACTCGTCGCAGACGGCGTGCGCCGGGCCGCCGAGTCCGGCGCGGACCTCGCGGTGTTCCCGGAGGCCACGATGGCCTGCTTCGGCACGAAGCTGGGCCCGCTGGCCGAACCGCTGGACGGCCCATGGGCGAGCGAGGTCCGGCGCATCGCCGACGACGCCGGGATCGCCGTCGTCGCGGGCATGTTCACCCCCGCCGATGAAGGCCGGGTGACCAACACCCTGCTGGTCACCGGGCGCGGGCTGGACGCGCACTACGACAAGATCCACCTCTACGACGCTTTCGGGTTCGCGGAATCCCGCACCGTCGCACCCGGCGCCGAACCGCTGGTGGTGGACCTCGCCGGCACTCGTTTCGGCGTAACGACCTGCTACGACGTGCGCTTCCCCGGACTGTTCACCGCGCTGACCGACCAGGGCGCTTCGGTGATCGTCACCGCGGCGTCCTGGGGCGCGGGCGAGGGTAAGCGGGACCAGTGGGAACTGCTCGTGCGCGCACGCGCGCTGGACAGCACCTCGTGGATCGCGGCGTGCGGGCAGGCGGACCCGCGAACCCGGGGGATCGAGCCGAGCGGCAAGGCGCCCACCGGCATCGGCTACAGCACCGTCGCAGGCCCGCTCGGCGCAATCCACGCGCAGCTCGCCGATGCCCCGGACGTGCTGGTCGTCGATCTCGATGAGGAGCCCGTGCAGCAGGCGCGCGGCAGCGTCCCGGTGCTGGCGAACCGCAAGTTCTGAGCGCGGCGCGCGCTCACATGTCCAACCCGATGTCCAGCGCGGGCGACGAGTGGGTCAACGCACCTACAGCCAGGTAGTGCACCCCGGTGTCGGCGTAGCTGCGGGCGACGTCGAGGGTGAGTCCGCCGGATGCTTCCAGCTCGGTGCCGGGTGAGACCTCGCGGGTGCGGCGCACCGCATCGGCGCAGTCCGCAGGGCCGAAGTTGTCCAGCAGGACCAGCTCGGCGCCCTCTTCCAGCACCTCGTCGAGCTCTTCCGGAGTGGACACTTCGATTTCGGCGGGCAGATCCGGCGCGTGTTCCCGGCAGGCGCGCAGCGCCGCGACGACCGAACCGGCCGCGACGACGTGGTTGTCCTTGATGAGCATGGCGTCGCCGAGCCCCATGCGGTGATTCACCCCGCCGCCGCTGCGCACCGCGTACTTCTGCAGCACCCGCAGGCCGGGCAGGGTTTTGCGGCTGTCCCGGATGCGGCAGCCGGTGCCTTCGACGGCACGCACCCATTCCGCGGTCGTGGTGGCGATGCCGGAGAGGTGGCAGAGCAGGTTCAGCGCGGTGCGTTCCGCGGTGAGCAGGCCGCGAACCGGCGCGTGCACGCTCAACGCGCTCTCCCCCGGCATGATCATGTCGCCGTCGGTTCGGCTGTGCAGCACCTTGTACCCGTCCGGGCCGAGGACTTCGTCGAGCACCGCGCGGGCGACCGGGATTCCGGCCACGACGCCGGCCGGGCGCGATCGGAACTCGGCTTCGGCGATGGCGTCCACCTGCACCGTCGCCTCCGTGGTGGCGTCCAGCCCGTAGCGCAGGTCCTCGGCGAGCGCGGCCCGCACCAGCGCGCGCACTTCCTGCGGGTCCAGCCCTGCGGAGCGCAGTTGTGCCGTGGTCGCTTCGGACAGCGTCATGCCACGCTCCTCACGGGTTCGCGATCGGTGCCCAGCAGCCGGCCCGACACGTCCAGGCGCAGCGGAATGCTGCGCCGCCAGCGTACGTCGTCCGGGTTCGGATGGTCGTTGCGCAAATGGCTGCCGC
>NZ_JAFRFW010000484.1:0-1754 GCF_017434145.1 Saccharopolyspora sp.
ATCGGTGGCGTCCCGCGCCGCGCGTGGCCCGCCGCGGCGAGCCTGCCGTGCCGGATCACGGCCAGGTGCCAGCCACCTGATCCGTCCGGGCGCGCGCCGATCAGCTCGGCGACCGCTGCCAGCGCCGCCCAGCGTTGTGCCTGGTCCAGCGCGCGCACCAGCCCGGCCAGCCGGTCCCGCGCGCCTGCCGCGTCCTCGAAGCGCTGCTCGACCGAGAGCTGGGTGAGCTCGTCGCGCAACCGCTCCAGGACGCCGTCGCCGCGGCCCTCGACGACCTCGCGCACCGAGATCACTTCCGGCGCGTACTCGTCGACGCTCTGGTATCCCGCGCACGGTGCGGCGCAGCGGCCGAGCTCGTGAACGGCGCAGGGCCGCCCGCTCGGGTTCCTCGCCGGAATGCGGTCGGTGCAGCGGCGCAGCATCGTCGCCGACTGCAACGCTTCCACGGCCTCGCCCGCCGCTGCCCGGGAGCGGAACGGCCCCAGGGCACCTTCGCGAGCGATGCGCACGATCGACAACCGGGGGAACGGCTCGTCCGTGAGCACCACCCACCAGGCGCGTTTGGGAAACTTCGAGCGCCGGTTGTAGCGCGGCTGGTGCGCGCCGAGCAGCCGTTGCTCCCGCACCTCCGCTTCCAGCGGGTGCGCGCAGGTGACGTGATCGACCCGGTCGGCGAGCCCGACCATCTCCTTGATCCGCCCGCGGCGTTCGCCCGCGGTGAAGTATTGGCGCACCCGGCGGCGCAGATCGGTGGCCGTGCCGATGTAGAGCACTTCGTCGTTCGGGCCCCGGAACAGGTACACGCCGGGCGCGTTCGGCAGCTCGTCGGCGAGTCCGCGCTTGCGCCGCTGCTGCGGCGTCACGTCCGGCAAGTGCTCCAGCAACTCCCGGACCGAGCGAACGCCGAACGGTCCGAGCCGTTCCAGCAGCGAGTGCAGCACGTCCACGGTGGCGCGAGCGTCGTCCAACGCCCGGTGCACCGGTGTGGTGCGGGCGTGCAGCACGCGGGCGAGGGTGCCGAGCTTGTGGTTCGGCGTCTCGTCCTTGGTCAGCACCCGGCGGGCGAGCTTGGCGGTGCACAGCACCTGCGGTTTCGGCCAGTCCAGTCCGAGCTGGGCGCATTGCGCCTTGAGGAACCCCACGTCGAACGGGGCGTTGTGCGCGACCAGGACCGCGCCGTTGCTGAATTCCAGGAATGCGGGCAGCACCGAGTCGAAGCGCGGCGCGCCGTGCACCATCGCGTCGGTGATGCCGGTGATCGAGACCACCGCGGGCGGGATCTCCTGGCCGGGATCCACCAGCGTGCTGAACTCGCCGAGCACTTCGCCGCCGCGGACCTTCACCGCGCCGATCTCGGTGACCGCGTCCCGCTGGGCGCTGCCGCCGGTGGTCTCCAGGTCGACGATCACGAACGTCGCCAGGTGCAGCGGGAGATCGTCGTCGAGCTCGTCGAAGGTCAGCTGGCCGGTCATCGGCGGGCACGCTACGGGCGGCCACCGACAACCGCCGGATCGGGTGATCGTGGGGCGGCCGACTAGCCTGGGAGCGTGGTTTCGCCTTCGCCGGGTGCCGATGATCCGCGCCCTGATGAGTCCGCAGTGGACGGTCCGCTGCAGGATGCCGACGACGCGCGGGAGGCGGCGGAGTCCTGTCCCGGTGAGCAGCCGGAACTGCCCGCTCCGGTGCGCTCGCGGCTGGCGGAGATCGCCGGGGAAGCCCTCGACGGCATCCGGCCCGCGGACGTGCCCGCCCCG
>NZ_JAFRFW010000485.1:0-4743 GCF_017434145.1 Saccharopolyspora sp.
CCCGCGTCCGTCCCGCAGGGCGGACGGCAGCCCGCCGCCGCGGCGGACCGGCGCCTCGGTCTCGGGCCGTTCGGCGCGGTCGTCGGGGTCCTGCCGGGGCGGGTCGTTCCGGGGTGCTTCGTTCCGCGAAGTCGTCCCGTCCAGCGAAGTCGTCTCGTCGCGATCGCGGTCGACCGCCCCGTCGAGGTCCGGCGAAGTCGTCCGGTCGCTGTCCCGCGACACCGTCTCTTCCTGATCCGGCGAAACCGTTTCGTCGCGGTTCGGGGAAGCCGTTTCGCCGGGGTCCGGCTGGGCCGAGTCCTCGCGATTCGGTTCCCGGGCGTCGTCCGTAGTCTCCGGGCGGGCCGGGCTCTCGGGTGCGGTATCGAGACCGGTCGCTTGCTCCGGCGCGGACTCGTCGGCTTCGCGGGTGGTGTTGTCCGCGACCGGTTCGGACGGCGACAGGAAGTCTTCGAGCGTGGAAAGCGGGGCGGGCGCCGCTGCCTCCGGCGTACTGGTCTCCGCGGCGGCCACGGGCTCGGCAGTGCCGATCTCGGAGTTCTCGGTCTGGGCGGTCTCGGAAGCGGCGGCCTCCGATTCCGACCGCGCTTGCTCGAGCGGGGGCGCGTCCTCCGCGCCCGGCTCGGGATGTTGCTTGTGGGGAGTCGTCCCCGCCTCCGAGTCGTGTTCCGGACTCGGTTCGGGCGCGTCGTCGAGCGTGTCCGGCCGCATCCGCGGACGGCCGCCGCCCGACGTGGTGTGCGCAGGCCCGGCGCGGAAGACCTCGCTGCTGCGCAGGTAGTGCAACGCGCGCTCGAAACCGCGGTCGTCGAGCGCGGCGTGCAGCGCCGCATCGAGCGATCGGCCGGTCTCCTGCCCGAACGCCTCCCGGACCGCGTCGACCTTGGCCCGGTCCCCGCCCAGCTCGCGCAACGCTCCGAGCACCTCGCTCGCGCTGACGTGGTCCTTCGACAGCAGGTAGCGCAGCCGCCACGCCTGGCGCGTCGGCCCCGGCACGACCACCTCCGGGGTCAGCCCCTGGGAACGCGCGACCTCCTCGATCCGCCACATGTGCCGGGGCAGGAACTCGTCGCCCGGTGCGCCGGTCCACCCCGTGCCGTCGATGTAGGAGTTCTGCATCCGGTGCGGCAGGCCGGTGGTGTGGTCGTAGGCGGCAGGCCGGTCCATCCGGTTGAACACCCGGCGGTCGTCGACCGGGTGAACGTTCGCATCGTCCAGCGATCCATCGCGCAACCCGGACATGAAAGTCGTGGGCACCTGCAGGTGCCTGCCGGTCTTCAGTGCGATGACGCCGCCGGGGTCCTCGACGCTCCACTTGCCCGGAACGAACGCCTCCTCGTGCTGGAGGTCGACCAGGTGGTGCGCCTGCCGCGGACTGTCGACGAACTCGAGCTTGACGAAGTACGGCTCGTCCCGCTTCATCCGGCCTGGGTGGAACAAGTCCGCGACGCCGCGCGCCGCGCGGTCGCGGATGGCTTCAGCGCGCTGGGTTTCGTTCCGCAGCCCCTGCTTGGCGAGCTCGGCTTCCTCCCGCAGCCGCTCCGCCTCGGCCCGCGAGTTCCGCTCCTGCTGCTCGGCCGCGAGCACCTCGTCGGGCGTCTCGACGCTGTCCTCGTCCATCAGGTCGGCGGTCAGCCGCACGACGTCGTCCTGGTCGAGGTCGGCGATCTCCTCGGCCTCGACCGCCCGCTTCTCGGCGGCCTCGGCCTTGTTGGCGTACGGCTTCAGGTACGGCGCGGTGTTCAGGTGGGTCCGCACGGTGTACTCCGGCACCTGCCGTCCCTTGTACTTGCGCGAGCCGCGCTCGAAGCGAGCCCGCTCGAAGTACTCGTCCGGCAGGCCGAAGTAGTGCCCGACCTCGTGCGCGTACCCGGTACCCGGGTCGTCGAAGGACCACGTGCCCTGGCTCATCCGGTCGCCCTCGACCAGCGAGATCGAGTCGTGCGCCTGGTCCGCGTCGACGAACTCCAGCCGCGCGTGGAACAGGTCGCCGGAGTGCGGCATCCGGTAGCCCTGGTTGAACATCGAGTCCATCGAGCGCTGCGCGCGGTCCTTCAGGTCATCGATGCGCTGACGCTGGTGCCGCAGCTCGGCTTCGGCCTCGTCGGCCTGCCGGCTGCGCCGGTCGGCCTCCTCCCGGGCCCGATCCGCGCGGTTGCGCGCCTCCACCACGCTGGGATCACCCTGCGGGGTGGACAGTTCGAGCAGCCCGGCCGCCGCTTCGGCATCCCGCGCCGCCCTTTCCCGCTTGTCGGCCGCCGCCCGGTGGTACTCGGCCTCCTCCAGGTAGTGCGCCAGGTGCTCGTCCGATTCCAGGTGCGCTTTGAAGGTGAATTCCTGGACCCAGTCGTCGCCGACCTTGCGGCGCTGGAAGTCGTAGCGGACCGGTCCGTACAAGACGTCCGCCCGGCGCGCGTTGCCGGACATCTTGAGGTCGGCGTCCTCGGTCTCGACCGTGCTGTCCGGCATCGGCCGCCGCGTCCGGTCCAGCGCGTCCAGGTCGAGCGGGCCTTTCGGATCGAACCAGGACGCCGAGGTGACCTGGGTGTGCCGCCAGGCAGGGTCGGTGACGGGAGGTTCCACTCCGTCCGGCCAGCCGGGCCCCGCCTCGGAGTCCGCACTCGAGCCGGCGGATTCCGCGCTGCTGGATTCCACATCGGACTCGGTCCGGTCCGGATCCGGCGAGTCCGCGTCGGAACGCGCGTCCGCCTCGGTCATCTCGGCGTCGCTGTGCGCCGACGCGGAGTCCGCGTCGGACGCGACCTCGGTGCTGACCGACTCCACCTCGGTCATCTCGGCATCGCTGTGCGAGTCGGTCGTGTCCGCGTCGGTCATCTCGTCGTCCGAGTCCGCGCGCGGCCGCCGCGGCCGGGTCGAAGGCTGCTGCGGCTCGAACGTCAGCACCTGCTCGTACGCCGCGGCTCCGGACTCGCTGCCGGAATCGGACCGGCCGTCCATGTCGACATCGCTGTCGCTGTACTCGCCGTCGCTGCTGGAGTTCTCGTCGCGCGGGTCCACGAGGGCCGGCTGCGCATCCACGAACTGCTGGATCACCGGCGCGTCCGCCGCCAGCATCCGCGCGAGATCGGTCTCGCCGCGGGAGGCGGAGGTCTTCTGCTGGAACCGGACCCAGCCGCGCGGGTCCGGCTGGAACCGCAGGGTGCCGTCCGGCATCGGCACGTTCTTGCCCGCCAGCAGCCGCCCGTCCGGGGTCTGGACCACGTTGGCCGCCACGTAGATCGGGGCCTTCGTGCGGAAGGTCAGCGAGTCGAGCCAGTCCGCTTCCACGTCCGCCTCGAACGGGTTCGGCGCGCCCGGATCGGCGTAACCGGCGTTGGAGTCCTCGTTGAGCAGCCCGGGGATCGCCAGCACCACGGCCTTGCCGTTGCCGACGTCGCGGTGTGTGATCACGTCCACGAGTTCGTCGCCGTCGAGCGTCTCGCCGTCCCAGCGTTCGAACGTGCTGGGGTCGCCGTCTTCCGGGTGCGCCACCACGACGTCGGTGTTCGGGAACCGCGGCAGTCCCGCGACGGCCCGCATGACATCTGGCACCGGCTGCTCGAAGTACGGCAGGTACACCCCGCCCGCACTCGGCATCGTCACGCTGTTCGCACGGCCGTAGAAGTCGCTGCCGCTGGTGCCCTCCCACGGTTCGGTCCACGCCAGCAGCCGCACGGCCTGCCGCTGCGCCTCCGGGCTCATCGGCAGCAGCTCCAGGAAGTTCTGCAGCTCGGGCAGTTCCGCGCCGCCCATGCCGAGCAGCCCGGGATCGGTCATCAGCTCGTTCAGCCGCGGGTAGATCGACGGGTCTTGCGCTGCCGCGAGCATCGCCGCACTGATCTCGGTGCGCACCTGCCATTCCGCCGGGTCCAGGCTGCCCGCCCAGAACCGGAACTCGACCCGGTCGGAGCCGGTGCCCTCGAGGTGCGCGAAGTTGATCGCGTCGTGCTTGCCGCGGTTTAGCATCCGCAGGTCGGAGTACGAGGTGACCTCGGCCGGGTTCATCGGCAGCGGGTTCGGCCCCACGTAGTCCATGACCCGCGCGCGGCGGCCGTTCGGGTGGTTGCCCAGCCGGTAGGTCAGCGACTCGAAGCTCTTCTGCAGCTGCGCCAGCCGCACGTACTGCTGCGGCGTCAACTGCGCGTCGAAGCTGAGGTTGATGTGCCCGCCGGTGATCGCGGCGTCGCCCGATTCGGCGCGCACGTGCCCGAGAATGTCGGCGAATTTCGCCCAGGTTCCCGGGTTCTGCCCGGGCCGCATGATCTCCGTGACCAGCTCGGCGGTGTTCAGATCGGACTCCTCGCGCACCAGGGCGGATTTGCCCGCCTCGTGCGCCGCGCCGACCCGCGTGCTGCCCGCGTCCAGCAGGTCCGTCTGCTCCCCGAGGAATCCGAGGTTGCGCAGCTGCGCCACCAGCTTGCGCGCCCGCGCTTCGAACCCGCGCCCGGGCAGCTGGAACTCGACTTCGAATCCGGCCTTGAGGTCGGTCCGCGAACTCACGCCGCCGGGGATGCCGTCCCGTCGGAACACCAGCGGCGATTGGTGGCGCTGGGCGGCATGCCTGGCCGCGGTGAACTCCTGGGAAAGCGCCGCGGAGCGGAGCCCGCGCGCCTGATCCGCAAGCGCCTCCAGCTCGCGCGACCGATCGCGCAGGTGCGCGACCGGCGCACCGGCCAGCGAACCGAGCAGGTCCGACCACATCGCGGTGCGCTCCCGCAGCTGCGGCACCGCGTCCGGCGGCAG
>NZ_JAFRFW010000486.1:0-6892 GCF_017434145.1 Saccharopolyspora sp.
CGCGGGACTGCTGGTGGCGCCGATGATCGCCGCGTCCGGGGCCGACGCGAACCTGGCAGCGCCACTGGCGATGGGTGCCGCCTTGTTCGCCGTGCTGGCCGTGGCCGCCATCCCGCTGCTGCGCACCGCCGTGCCCGACCGACCGCTGTCTCCGGAGGTATCTGATGTTCTTGTCCGTACCCGCTGAACTCGACGCCGGCCGCTGGAACCGCGCCGGGCGCGACATGCTGGCCAAGTCGCTGGCCGAGCTCTCCTACGAGCTGCTGCTGCAACCGGAGGAGGTGGAACCGGGCCGGTACCGGCTCGACCTGCCGGACGGCATCTCCTACGGCTTTTCCGCCCGCCGCGGAGCGTTCGGGCACTGGACGGTGCGCCCGGACTCGATCGTGCGCCGCACCGCGGACGGCGAGCAGCCCGCTTCGGACCCGCTGCGGTTCCTGCTCGACGCGCGCTCGACGCTGGGCATCACCGGCGACACCGCCGGGCATCTCGCGCGGGAGCTCAGCGCGACGCTGGCCGCGGACACCCGGTTGCTCGGATCGGGCCGCAGTTCGGCCGAACTCGCCGACCTGTCCTATGTGGACTTGGAGGGGCACCAGACCGGGCACCCGTGGATCGTGCCGAACAAGGGCCGCGTCGGCTTTTCCGCCTCGGACACGTCCCGCTACGCGCCGGAGGCGCGATCGGCGATGCGGCTGCCGTGGATCGCGGTGCACACCTCGCTGGCCGCGTACCGCGGAGTCGACTGGCTGCCCAGCGAGCGGTTGATCGAGGACGAGCTCGACGAGCCGACGCGGCAGCGATTCCGCGACCAGCTCGGCGAACGCGGCCTCGACCCGGCCGATTACAGCTGGCTGCCGGTGCATCCCTGGCAGTGGGACGAGATCGTGCTGCCCACCTTCGCCGCGGACATCGCGGCGGGCCGAATCGTGGCGCTCGGCGAAGGACCGGACCACTACCGCCCGCAGCAGTCCATCCGCACCTTCACCAACGTCGACGACCCGCAGCGCCACCACGTGAAGCTGCCGGTGTCCATTCTGAACACTCTGGTCTGGCGCGGGCTGCCGACCGAGCGCACCGTCGCCGCGCCAGCGCTGACCGCGTGGGTGCTCGGGCTCGCGGACGACGACCCGTACCTGCGGGACGAAGCCCGCGTGGTGCTGCTCGGCGAGGTCGCCTCGGTCACCGTGCGGCACCCGGTGCTGGAGGAGATCCCGGACGTCCCCTACCAATACCGGGAACTGCTCGGCGCGATCTGGCGCCAACCGATCAGCGGCAAGCTCGACGAGTCCGAACGCGCCCGCACGCTCGCTTCGCTGCTGCACGTCGACGACGACGGCCGCGCGTTCGTGCGCGAGCTCGTCGACCGGTCCGGATTGGACGCGGAAACCTGGCTGCAGCGGCTGTTCAGCGCGCTGCTGCCGCCGCTGCTGCACTTCCTGTACCGCTACGGGCTGGTCTTCTCCCCGCACGGGGAGAACGTGATCGTCGTGTTCGACGAAGCCGACGTGCCCAGCAGGCTGGCCGTGAAGGACTTCGTCGACGACGTCAACGTCGCCGACGCGCCGCTGCCCGAACTGGCGGGCATTCCCGATGAGGTCTCCGAAGTGCTGCTGCGCGAGCAGCCGCAGTTCCTGTGCCAGTTCATCCAAAGTGGACTGTTCGTCGGGCATTTCCGCTACCTCGCCCCGCTGGTGGAGGATCACCTCGGGCTCGCCCAGCAGCGGTTCTGGGAGATGGTGCGCGACGAGGTGCTGAACTACCAGGCGAAGGCCCCCGAACTCGCCGACCGGTTCGCGATGTTCGACCTGCTGACCCCGGAGATCGAGCGGCTGTGCCTGAACCGCAACCGGCTGCTGCTGGACTCCTACCGGGACCGCCCGGAGCGGCCGCACGCGGCGGTGCACGGCCACGTCGTGAACCCGCTGCACGATCCCGGGGCGCGGTGAGTTCCCGATAGCCGGCGCGCCCGGGCCGCGACTCGGGCGCGGCCCGGGCTCCGCCGTCGAGGACCTATCCGCGCCGGCGGAGCCTGGCGTTCGGCAACGCCGGTGCGGGCAGCGTCTGGGCCCATTGCTGCGGGAACGGCCCGAACCGGCCCGTTCCCGCACCGTCGCGTTCGGCCTGCCACTGCTCGCGGAACTCGACGATCTCCTCGTGCGAGCGCCCGACGAAGTTCCACCACATCACGATCTGCTCGCCCAGCGGCGGCCCACCGAGCAGCAACACCCGCGCGCCGTCCGCGGACCGCAGCGACAGCTCGCCCGCTCCGGGCGGCTGGTACACGAGCCCGCCCGCGGTCGCCTCGACTCCGGACGCGGTCACCTCGCCGGTGTCCACGAGCACGCCGTGCTCGAACGCCGGATCCACTTCGATCCGCACTTCCCGCTCCGCGGGCAACGTGATCTCCGCGCCCAGCAACGGGGTGTGCGTGCGCACCGGTGCGGTGCACCCCAGCAGCGAACCGATGAACACCAGGGCACGAGCGCCTTCGTGCTCGACCACCGGCGGTGCGAAGTGCTCGAAACCCGGTGCGGTGAAACGACTTCGCTCCGGCAACGCCACCCACAGCTGAACACCGTGCAGCACGGTCGTGTCCGCAGTGGAGTACTCGGAGTGGGCGATCCCCGCACCGGCGGTCATCAGGTTGACCTCGCCGGGTCGCACGCGCGCGTGCGCACCGGTGGTGTCGCGATGCTCGATCTCGCCGCTGAACAGCCACGACACCGTCTGCAGCCCGGTGTGCGGATGCCCCGCGACGCGCATCCCACCGGTCGCCGCGACGTCTTCGGGACCGTAGTGGTCCACGAAGCACCAAGCACCGATCAACGACCGCGCGCGCCGCGGCAACGTGCGCCGAACCTGCATTCCGCGCGGGCCGCCCAGCGGCACCTCGCGCGGTTCGATCAGCTGGCCGCGCACCCGATCGTCCGCTGCCGAGCCGCACTCGAGCTCTGCGGGCGCTGCCTCGATGTTGCTCATGACACCTCTCCACTCCCCGACGAAGCCGGACTGCGCTCGGGCAGCGGCCCCTGCCGGACCGACAGTACCCACTTGAACCGGCCGGTCCGACGCGGCGCGAGCCGCGGGAACGCTCCATGCGCGGTGCCGCCGCACGGCTTAGCCTGACTTTCGTCACGCGCAACGACCGAACGGGATTTCTCGACGACCCGCGCCACGACTCGCCCGCAGCGGCACACCGCTAGGAGAAACAATGGCGAAGGAAATCAAGGTCTGCATCGGAACCGACATCGACGCCGTTTCCGGATGGCTCGGATCCTACGGTGGCGAGGATTCGCCCGCGGACATCCAGCGCGGCATGTTCGCCGGTGAAGTCGGCGTCCCGCGGTTGCTGCAGCTTTTCCGCGAATACGGCCTGACCACTACCTGGTTCGCGCCCGGGCATTCCATCGAGACCTTCCCGCACCAGATCGAGCAGATCGTCGCGGCAGGCCACGAGATCGGCGCGCACGGGTACTCGCACGAAAATCCGATCAAGCTGAGCCCGCAGCAGGAGGAGGACGTGCTGAACCGCTCGATCGAGCTGATCGAGCGGTTCACCGGAGCCAAGCCGCGCGGCTACATCGCACCGTGGTGCGAGCTCTCGCCGGTCACCGCGGACCTGCTGCTGAAGAACGGGTTCCGCTACGACCACAGCCAAGCGCTGCACGACTTCCAGCCGTTCTACGCCCGGACCGGGGACAGCTGGACCAAGATCGATCTGAACCTGCCCGCCTCGTCCTGGATGCGACCGTTGCAGCGCGGCCGGGAGATCGACCTGGTGGAGATCAATTTCAACTGGTTCGTCGACGACCTGCCGCCCATGCTGTTCATCAAGGGCAGCCCGAACAGCCACGGATTCGTCAACCCGCGGGATGTCGAGCAGATCTGGCGGGACCAGTTCGACTGGGTGCACCGCGAATACGAGTACGCGATTTTCCCCATCACGATTCACCCGGACGTTTCCGGACGCCCGCAAGTGCTGCTCATGCTGGAACGGCTCATCGAGCACATCCTCGGCCACGAAGGCGTGGCATTCGACACGTTCGCGAACATCGCCGAGGATTTCCGCGAGCGCTTCCCGTTCGACACGAACCAACGCTATCCTTTCGACCGCGAACTGCCCTGAAGCGACGAGGTGGCGATCGATGCCGAAACCGCGCGTTCTCGTGCTGGCGCTGGGTGGAACCATCGCGTCGGTGCCGGAGTCCGGCCGGAGCGCAGCCGTCCCCCGGCTCGGCCCGGAGGAACTCCTCGCGGCCGTGCCCGGCATCGGCGAATCCGCCCGGATCGAAGCGGAGTCGTTGCGCACGTCCCCGTCCGGCGACCTGACGGTCCGCGACGTGACCGAGCTCGCCGAGGTGATCCGCACCCGGCCCGCCGACGGGTTCGTGATCACGCAGGGCACCGACACGCTGGAAGAGACGTCCTACCTGCTCGACCTGCTGCTCGGCGCGGGCGGCCCGCCGGTCGTGCTCACCGGGGCGATGCGCAACCCTTCCCTGCCGGGAGCGGACGGCCCGGCCAACCTGCTGGCCGCGGTCCGCGTGGCCGCCGCGCCGCAAGCCGAGGGGCTCGGGCCGCTGGTCGTATTCGCCGACGAGATCCACTTGGCGCGCTACGCGCGGAAATCCCACAGCTCCAGCGTCACCGCGTTCGACTCGCCGAACGCCGGGCCCGTCGGCCGGGTGCACGAAGGCAAGGTGCGGATCCCGCTGGCGCCGCGCCACCACCCGCCGCCGTTGCAGGTCCCGGGCGAGCGGGTGCCGTCGGTGGGGATCGTCAAGTTCGGGCTGGGGTCCGGCCCGCTGTTGCCGCAGCACGCCGCCGGGCACGACGGGATGGTGCTCGAAGTGTTCGGCGGTGGGCACGTGCCGAGCTTCGCCGTGGACTCGCTCGCGGAGCTGAACGAGCGGATCCCGGTCGTGTTCGCCGGCCGGACCGGTGGCGGTGAACTCTACGAGGCGACCTACGGATTCCCCGGTTCCGAGCAGGACCTGCTCGGCCGCGGATTGATCAGCGGCGTCGCCTTCGACGGGGTCAAAGCGCGGCTGCTGCTGACCGTCCTGCTCGCGGCGGACGCCGATCGCCCGGCCATCAAGGCGCGGTTCGCAGCGGAACCGTGAACGCGCGCTAGCGCGGCCGGACCAGCAGGGTTTGGCTGCTGTTGGCCACCTGGCCCTGCTCGTCGTGGATCACCGAGACGGCCGTGCCCGTGCCGTTCGGCCCCAGAACGGTGCGCGCGTCCAGGCCGATCCACTCGCCGACCGGTTCGCGCTGGACGTGCACGGTGAGTTCGGTGTTGATGAACAGGTATCGGGTGGGGTCGAGCCAGGTGGACACGCCGCTGGCGGAGTCGGCGATCGTCATCAGCCGTTGCAGCGGCGTCGGCTCTTCCCCGGACACGAGCGGAATCCGTTGCCTGGCCCAGACGGTCGCCGGGCCGGGCTCTTGGAACGAACCGGACAGGGCGCACCATTCGACCGCGTCGATGTAGCCGGGCGACCAGCCCTCCGGACGCCCGAACGGCACGCCGTCCTGCGGCGGCGCCAAAGCCGGTGCCGCTCCGCTGGCCTGCGCCGAGGTGTCGGTGCTCGCCAACCGCCACGCCGAAGCCCTCGCCACCGCCCGGTCGGCGGTGCGCAGCTCGGCGGACAGCAGTTGCACCGACTTGCCGGGCCGGTCCACCTGCGCGCCGGTCCGCAGTTCAGCGATCGGGACCGGGCCGAGGATCTCGACGGTGATGCGCGCCAGCGCCCCACCGTCGTCGCCGCAGCCTTCCAGTTCCCTGGTCAGCAGCGCCGCCGGTGGTCCGAAGTGCTGCGCGTCCGGCGCCCACGGCCCGGCCGTGCTGTCGGTCGAGCTGAAGCCGTCGCCACTGGGCACGTAGAACGCGTCTGCCACTGCTGAACCTTTCGCGCGGATGCTTGCCGGCACCTTCCTACCCGATCGCGCACCGTGTCTTCGAGGGACGCGGTGTTTTGGTGGGCCTCGGCATCATTGGGGGCTGCGCCGTCATCGAGGGCTCCGGCATTCGACGGCCCCGGCACTTGACCGTGGCGGGCACCGAGGAGCAGAACTGGACGCTTCACCCGGCACGTTGTGGAGGCACCGTGGGACAGCCTCGTGTTGCGGACGAAGCCGACGTCCGCTGGATCACCTTCGACCGCCCGGAAAGCGGCAACGCCCTGCACCTGGACGATCTGGAGCAGGTCGCCGAAGCCGTCCGCGGCGTGCACGGCCGGGCGCGGGCGATCGCGTTCACCGGCAGCGGGCACGTGTTCTCCGGCGGGATGCACCTGGACACCTTCGCCGAAGCAGGCCCGGACGACGGGCGAGCGGTGATCTCGCGGGTGCGCGACTGCCTCGCCGAAGTCCGGCACTGCGCGGTGCCGACCGTCGCGGTGCTCAACGGCCACTGCGTGGGCGCGGCGTTCGAGCTGGCGCTGGCCTGCGATCTGCGGGTCGCCCACCACGGGGTGCGCGTCGGGTTGCCCGAGGTCAAGCTCGGCATCCCGTCGGTGGTCGAGGCCGCGCTGCTGCACCAGTACATCGGCCTGTCCAAGGCCAAAGAACTCGTTCTGACCGGCGAGCTCTACCCGCTGGGCACCTTCGCGGGCCACGACCTCGCCAACCGCACGGTGGAACCGGGACGGTTGCGGACGGTGGCGCTGGAACTGCTGGCATCGGTCACCGCGCACACGCCCGAGGTGATCGCCGCGCAGAAATCGCTGTTCGAGACCTGGCTCAACGACGGCTTGCAGCGCAGCGTCGACACCAGCGTCGACGTGTTCGCCGAGGTCTTCCGCGAGCCCGCGACCGCCGAGGCCGTCGCGGCTTACCGCAGCAGCCGCCGGCCGGGCCGACCCACGCCGGAAGCAGGCTGACCGCG